>NZ_VRUT01000008.1:0-63441 GCF_008039465.1 Methylobacterium sp. WL120
GCCCCGACGAGGCCGGAGGGCAGGGCAGGGCGGGCCCGCGTGGCGGCATCGATCGCACCTCACTGCTTAGACCATGTCTCATGGGTCAGATCCCATGAGGTCCGGCGGACTTCCGCCGCCCCGCAGTCGCGGGGGCCGAACCTCGATGAGCCGGGCTCACCGAGGTTCGGTGTTACGGCGTCGCGGGGATGGGTACCGCCTCGGCGCGCGGCGCGGCGGCGGTGGCCAGGGCGGCCTTGCGGTTCAGGATCAGCGCGACGCTCCGGCGCAGCGGCGCGCGCAGGAACAGAAGCGCGAGGATGCCGTAGACCAGGATGCCGAGGCCGATCGCCGCCGCGAGGCCCTCGTGGTCGCCGAGCTGCGCATAGAGCCGTTCCTGCACCAGCGAGACGGCGGCGCCCATCGCCACCGAGCAGGCGAGGATCGGCGCCAGCAGGGCCGCGATCCGAAGGTTGCCGAGCGGCACGAACCGGCCGGCGGACCGCACCACCAGCGGCGAGAACAGGTAGGCGCGCACCACGTGCCCGACGACGAGGGCCGACAGGCCGAAAGGCGCCGTCACCATCGCGGCCAGGATCGTGATCGTGAACTGCCCCGCCGACAGCACCAGGGCGGTGCCGGTCCGGTCGGAGGCGGTGAAGATCATCCACAGCATCGAGGTCGCGACGAATTCCGGCCCGAGCAGCGCCAGGATGCGCAGCACCGGCACCGCCTCGCGCCACTGCTCGCCGAACAGAAGCGGCACGAGGTGGGGCGCCACCACGGCCATGCCGACGAAGGCCGGCAGCGCCAGCACCGCCGACATCGCGACGAAGCCGTCGAAGGCCGCGGCCAGCTCGCGCGGCCGGTCCTGCAGCCGGGCGTAGGTCGGCAGCGCCACGGCGGCCAACGGGATCACCGCGACCTGGCTGATCAGGTCGATGCAGCGCCACGCCATGCGCAGCAGCCCGATGTCGGCGGTGGAGAGGAAGTAGGCGGCGACCACCTCCTGGCTGCGGATGCTCAGCGTCAGGAGCAGTTGGGTCGAGAACACGCGCGAGCCGAAGGCGAGCTGGCGCCGGGCGTGGGCGCGCACGAAGCGCAAGCCCGGAAGCCAGGGAAAGGCCGCCCAGGTCAGCAGCGTCGTCATGCTGGTGGCGAGCAGGCGCTGGATCACCAGGCTCCAGACCCCGAAGCCGTTCAGCGCCAGCGCGATCGCCACGCTGCCGCCGATCAGGTTGGCGACGAGCGCCCGGATCGCGAGGCTGCGGAAGCCGAACCGGCGCTGCAGCCGCGCCTCGTGGATCACGCCGGCCGCCGCGATCACGAAGGTGGCCGCCAGCGCCGCCAGCACCGGCTGGAGCTCCGGGATGCGCAGCATCCAGGCGACCGGCCACGACAGCGCGACGAGCGCCAGCCCGTAGAGGCAGCCGGAGGCCAATGCCACCCAGAAGGCGGTGTCCACGAAGCCGTCGTCGAGCCGCTCGGTCTGGACCACGAGGTCGGGCAGGCCGCCCCGCGTGACGATGAGCAGGATGTCGATGAACACGACCGCGACGGCGACGAGCCCGAACTCGCTCGGGTCGAGCAGGCGCGCGAGCACCAGGAAGACCACGAAACTCAGGACGACGTTGCCGACCGAGCTGACGGCGACCCACCCGGCCGCCCGCACGGAGCGGCCCGCCACGTCCTCCGGCGCCGCCGCGTCCGCTGCCGCGGCGGGGCCGAGGGGGCTAGGCGCCATGATGGAGGCCGTGCGCCGCCGACGGGTCCGGTGCGGTGCCGCGGCGCTCGGCGAGGAGCTCGGCATAGAGGTCGAGGTACTTCTCGGCGACGCGCTCGGAGGTCGATTCCCGCAGGACGTGCTGGAACGCGCGCTCGTCCGGCAGGTTCAAACGGCCGTTGGCCAGCACCGTGCGGATGCGGGCGGCGAGGTCGGGCGCGTCGCCCGCCCGGAACAGCCAGTCGGCGTTGCCCTCGCCGATCAGTTCCGGGATGCCGCCGGAATCGGCGCCGATCACCGGCACGCCCATGGCGTAGGCCTCGTAGACCGTGCGCGGGGAGGGCTCGGCCCAGAACGAGGGCACGACGAGGACGTCGATCTCGGTGAGGAAGTCCTTGGGGTCGACCCAGCCGACGAACTCGATCGGCAGGCCTTCGGCCTTCGCCTTGAAGCGCTCGATCGAGTCGTCCATCGCCTGGCCCGCGATCAGGCAGCGCCAGACCCCGGAGCCGTTCCCGATCGCAGCGCGATCGGGAACGGCTCCGGGGTCTGGTTCAGAGGCGCACGCTTTCGCCGAACCGGGATCCACTTCGGCGGCGCGCGCGCGTGAGCCGACCTCGGCCAGCGCGTCGATCAGCGTGCCGACGCCCTTCTCGACGTTGATCCGCCCGAGATAGCCGAAGGTCATCGGCTTACCCGTGCGGTCGATGCGGCGGCGCGCCTCCGGGTCGCCGTCGGGCACCGTGCAGGAATAGTAGATCACACGGCGCCGCTCCGGGGCGAGGTGGCGGAACAGGCCGTGGTCGACATGGGTCTGGAGGATGCGGGTGCCGACGCTCGCCACCGCGTCGATCCAGCGGTTGGTGAGCTGCTTGGAGGCGTTCACGACCTTGCAGCCGAGGTGCCAGTGCGTGCACGGCGCGCCGTGCTTGAACATCGCGGCGTTGCCGCAGATCAGGTCGTACTCGCAGACCGTGTGGACGATCGGGATGGAGCGCTTGGCCGCCTCGCGCCAGACCAGGGTCGAGATGTCGAGGAGCGAGTGGGTGTTGACCACGTCGGGCCGGAAGTCGTCGAGCACCCGGCCGAAATCGGCCGCGACCGCGAAATTCCACTGCTGCTTCAGCTTGGCGGCGTTGCGCGCGAAGCGGCCGTGCTGCGCCCAGTCCTCGAGCCAGAAGTCGTTGTGGTGGGCCATGCGGTAGACCGTGACGCCGTTGCGCACGGTCTTCGCCTCGGCCTGCCGCTCGATGCAGGCGGCGGCGACCGTGTGCCCGAGGCCGGCGAGCTCCTCCGCCAGGTGCTCGACGGACCGCTCGGCGCCGCCGACGATGTGCGGCGGGTAGAGCGAGCTAAGATGCAGGATGCGCATGGCGCCTTGATCCTTGGAGTCGCGATCCGTCGGCGAGGGCGGGCTCAGGGCTGAGGAGGGTGCGGTAGAGGTCGAGGTAGCGGGCGGCGACCGCCTGCGGCCGGGTCCCGGCGGTGACCGCCGCCGCGTTGCCGAGGCCGGACGCGAGGCGGGCGGGGTCGGCCACGACCCGCGCCATCGCGACGGCCAGCGCCTCCGCGTCGCCAGGCGGCACGAGCCAGGCGGGATCGCTCGTCCCGACCTGCTCGGCGATGCCGCCGACGGCCGTGCCGATCACCGGCACGCCGCGGGCGTAGGCCTCGGCGACCGTGCGCCCGAAGGCCTCGGGCCAGACCGGGGGGACCACGAGGCAGTCGAGGCGGTCGAGGAAGGCGTCCGGCGCCACGAACCCGTCGAAGGCGACGGGCAGGCCGGCGGCGAGGCCGACGTAGCGGTCGAGCCCGTCGGCGGCGCGCCCGGCGATGCGTAGGCGCCAGCCGCCGGGGGGCAGGCGGCGGCAGGCCTCGAGCAGGGTGTCGACGCCCTTCGACGCCTCGATCCGGCCCATGTAGCCGAAGGTGATCCCATCCGAGGGCAGGGCGCGCGGGGCCGGCGGCGACCCCGCCTCGATCGGGTTCCAGATCACCTGCCGCAGGGCCTCCGGCACGTCGCGGAAGTACCCGGCCGCGAGGTGGCGGGCCAGGATGTCCGCGCCGACGCCGACCACCGCCTCGACCGGGCGCTGGCAGACCCGGTGCAGCAGCGCGTAGGCGCGGCACTTGGCGTGCTGCCGTTGGCAGGCCCGGCCGTCGCGCACCATCGCGCCGTTGCTGCACAGGCTCGTGAAGTCGTGCAGCGTGTGGACGACCGGAACCCCGAGGCGGCGCAGCATCGGCCAGATCCGCGGGGTCAGCTCCGACAGGGAGTGGGTGTTCACCACGTCGGGGGAAAAATCGCGGACCGCCGCCTCCATCGCGGCGAGCGTGCGCCCGTCCCACTGCACGGCGAGCTTGTAGCGCAGGCGGTCGAGCCGTCCGTGCTCGGCCCAGTCGAGGACGTGGAACGGCGTCCCGTGGCCGAGGCGGTAGATCGTCGCCGCGTCCGACCGCTCGGGCGGCTGGGCCCGGCGCGACAGGCAGGCGACGCCGACCTGCGCCCCGAGGCCCGCCTGCATCCGCACGAGGGTCTCCACCATCAGCTCCGCCCCGCCGACCTGTTCGGGCTGAAACAGCGAGGTGATGTGGAGAATACGCATCTGTTCGATCTGGCGGTGCTAGATCGACCCTAGTGCGGGGTTATTGCCAGTCGATGAAGCGAATCCTCCTCAACATGCCGAGCCAGTTCGGGGGCAAGCCGTCGGGCGTCGCACGGGTCGCGTTCGCGCTCGTCGAAGAGCTCGTCCGGCGCCCGGACCTGGCCGTCGTGCTGCGCTCGCCCTGGACCCGCGACGCGCTCCCCGCCGCGTTCCGCGACGCCGTCGAGGTCGTGACCGTGCCGCGCCCGCGCATCATGGTCCTCGACGTTCTGGCCCAGCTCGTCACCGTCCCGGCCTGCTGCCGGCGGCACGCCATCGACGTGGTGCTGAACGTCGACCCCTACGGCGCGGGCGCCGGGGGGCGGGCGCGGGTGGTCGTGGTCCACGACCTGTACTTCCGCACGATCCCCGAGAGCGCCGGCCCGCGCGAGGCCTTCACCACCGACTGGATCTTCCGGCTGATGCTGGCGCGCAACCACGCCGTCGTCGCGGTCTCGGATGCGACCCGGCGCGACCTGGAGCATCACTATCCCGCGGCGCGCGGGCGCGTCCGCGTGATCCCGTCCGCCTCCGTGCTCGACTCCTCGGCGCTCGCCGTGATGGACCCCGCGGAGGTGGCGGGGCACTACGTGCTGGCGGTCGGAAACGCCACGCACAACAAGAACTTCGGCCTGCTCGCCGAAGCGGTGGCCGCGCTCGGGCCGAGCCATCCCGACCTCGCCGTCGTCCACGTCGGCGAGGACCCGGCCGACGCCGTCGCCGGGACGCTCCGGCGGCTCGGGGCGGCCACCCGGGTGGTCCGCCTGTCGCGCATCGACGACCGCCGGCTCGCTGCGCTCTACCGCGGCGCCCTATGCCTGTGCGTGCCGTCCTTCGCCGAGGGCTTCTGCCTGCCGGTGCTGGAGGCGCAGGCTTTGGGCTGCCCGGTGGTGTGCTCGGACCGTTCGGCGACGCCGGAGGTGGCGGGGGAGGGCGCGCTGACCTTCGATCCCAGCGACGCCGGCGCGCTGGCCGCATGCCTGCGCCGGCTCCTCGACGAGCCGGGCCTGCGCGAGGCCCTGGTCGCAAAGGGCCGCCGCAACGAGGCCCGCTACACCTGGGCCGCCACCGCCCGCGGCTACGCCGACCTGCTCGACGCCGTGCTCGCCGACGCGCCGCCCCGCCCGCGCTGACGGCGAGGCCCAGGCCGGCGCACGCGCCGTCCGCGTTTCCCGATGGCACGCGGCCTCGAATTCACGGCGATCGGTATAGTTAAGATTTACCACGTCGGGGAAATAGGCAGTCTTACGCCTGTCCTGCGGCCTTTCAGCGGTCGATATTTCTAAAACCGCAAACATCTCAACCTAACGAAAGCATAGGTCGCGATCGTTCAGGGCACTCAACCTGACGGTCGCATCCGCCAGCGGCGTCCCATCGCCGTCCCTCTCCTTCGAGGTCTCGAAGATGCGCGTCGCGGTCGTCCATGATTGGCTCTACGTCGTCGGCGGCGCCGAGAGGGTGCTGCGCGAGATCCTGGCGATCTATCCCGACGCGGACGTCTTCACGCTGTTCGACTTCCTGAGCCCGGCCGACCGCGCCCGGATCGGCCTCGGCGCCACGCAGACGAGCTTCCTGCAGAAGATGCCGTTCGTGCGGACCCGCCACCGGTCGTACCTGCCGCTGATGCCGATCGCCGTCGAGCAGTTCGACCTCTCGGCCTACGACCTCGTCATCTCGAGCAGCTACGCCGTCGCCAAGGGCATCCTGACCGGGCCGAACCAGGTCCACGTCTCCTACATCCATTCGCCCATGCGCTACGCCTGGGACATGCAGCACGACTACCTGCGGGAGAGCGGATACGACCACGGCGTCAAGAGCATGGTCGCCCGCATGATCCTGCACCGGATGCGCCTGTGGGACACCCGCACCGCGAACGGGCCGGACGCGGTGGTGGCCAACTCCGCCTTCGTCGCCCGGCGCATCCGAAAGGTCTACGGCCGCACCGCGGAGGTGATCCATCCGCCGGTGACGCAGTCGGCGACCCGCGCGGACCTGCCGCGGAGCGAACACTTCCTCGTGGCGAGCCGCCTCGTCCCCTACAAGAACGTGCTCGCGGTGGTGCAGGCCTTCGCGCTGATGCCCGACCTCAAGCTCGTCGTCGCGGGGACCGGTCCCGAGGAGGCGCGCCTGCGCGAGGCGGCCGGGCCGAACGTGACATTCGCCGGCTACCTCGCCGACAAGGAGCTCCGCCGGCTCATGATCACGGCGCGCGCCTTCGTGTTCGCGGCGGAGGAGGATTTCGGGATCATCCCGGTCGAGGCGCAGGCCGAGGGCACCCCCGTCCTGGCGCTCGGCCGCGGCGGCGCGCGCGAGACGGTGGCGACGCTGGCGCCCAACCGCTCGGGCATGTTCTTCGCCGAGCCCGAGCCCGCGGCGATCGCGGCCTGCGTCCGCGAGTTCATCGAGCAGGAGGGCACGTTCTCGCGCGCCGCCTGCCGCGCCCAGGCGGCGCAGTTCGCCCCGGAGGTGTTCCGCGCCGAGTTCGCCGGCTTCGTCGACGCGCAGATGGCCCTCCACCACGACCTCGGCGCCGGCCGGGAGCGCTCCGGCCACCGCCTCAAGGCGCTCGCCTGAGGTTCTGGCCCGGGCCCGAGGCCCCGGCCCGACGGCATCCGCCACCCCCGGCCCGCGCGACGCGGCCGGACCTTTCGCTCACCTCGCACGGCTTCCGCGCCCCTGCCCGCGGACCGGCACCAGACCCGGTGGTCGACGATGACGACGTCCTACCTCAGCCCGATCCAGACGGCCGGCCCGGCCCCTTCGCGGGCGGCCGAGAACGGCCAAGGTGCAGGCCAAGGTGCAGGCCAAGCTGCAGGCCAAGCTGCAGGCCAGGCGACCAACCAGGCCGCCGGCCTGGTCGCGGCGATCCTGCGGCGGCGCGGCCTGTTCGCGGCGGTCTTCGCCTCCGTGATGGCCGTCGCGATCCTGCTGCTGATGGCGGCGCCGACGCAGTACCTCGCGGTCGGCTCGGTGATCGTGGCCGAGCCGGAGCCCGGCAGCAACAACCCCAACGCCTCGGTCGCCTGGATCCAGAAGCTCGGCGACCCGGCCGACATCGAGAGCCAGATGCTGGTGATCCGCTCGCCGCGGATGATGCGCCTCGTCGCCTCGGGCGACGTGGTCGAGAAGGTCGTGGCCGAATGCCGGCAGAGTGCGCGCGGGGGCCTCCTCGCGGGCCTGATGCCGCAAAGGGACGACGGCTGCGACAGGCTGCGCGGCAACGCCGACCTGGTGGTCGACACCCTGCAGCGGCGCTTCGTCGTCACCGGCGCGGGCCGCTCGCGCGTCATCAACATCGCCTACCGGTCGCCGAACGCCGAGACCGCCCAGGCGCTGACCAACGCGCTGATCACGACCTTCCTCGACGACCAGCGCGGCGTCCTCGCCAACAGCCGCGAGGCGGCCACCGAGTGGTTGTGGAAGGAGGTCCGCCAGCTCGACGCGTCGTTGCGCGCCGACGAGGCCAAGATCCAGGCCTTCCGCCGCAGCAAGGGCCTGATGTCGGGCGCCAACGCGCCGATCACCTCCGAGCGGCTGAGCACCATCACCCAGCAGCTCGCGGCGGCCGAGACCGCCAAGGCCGACGCCGCCGCGCGCCTGGCCGAGATCAACGCCGACCAGGCCCGCGGCTCGATCGACGCCCCGGCGGTGCTGGCGAGCCGCACCATCGGCGACCTCAAGCAGCAGATGAACGTGGTGGCCGCGCAGATCGCCAACGCCGGCACGGTGCTGGGGCCGAACCATCCGACGCTGCAGGCGATGCGCACGGAGCTGGCCGGCCTGAAGCTGCGCGTCGAACGCGAGGTCGCGAGCATCGGCGCCGGCCTGAAGAAGACCTACGACGCGTCGAGCGCGCTCGCCAAGTCGCTGCGCCAGCAGATGGAGGGCGCCAGGACCGACGCCGCCGCCGCGATGGAGAACGAGTCGGTCGCCGCCGGCATGGTGCGCAACGCCGAGATCAAGCGGGGCCAGTACGCCGACCTGTACAAGCGCGCCAACGAGCTCGAGACCGAGCGCCGCATCCTCGTCGGCAGCACCCGCCTCGTCAGCCTCGCGGACGTCCCGGCCGCCCCCGTCACCCCGAAGCCGCCGCTGTACCTCGGCGCCGGCTTCGTGCTCGCCGCGGCGCTGGCCGCCGCCGCCGCGCTACTCCGCGACCGCGCCGACCGCAGCGTGCGCACCTCGACGCAGGTCGCCGCGGTCGCCCACGCCCCGGTCTTCGCCCAGCTGCCGCACCTGCGCGCGGCCGGCGGGACGGCGCGCCTCGGACGGATCGGCGCCGCCGGAGCCGACCTGCCGCTCGCCGCCGCCCTGCGCGACGCGCGCGCCGACCCGCTGATGCAGCAGGTGCTGCGCAACCTCGGCGCCCGGCTGATGCTGGCCGGCGCCGACGGCCGCAGCCGCGCGATCCTGCTGACCTCGGGGGCGCCGGGCGAGGGCAAGTCCTTCACCACCCTCGCGCTGGCCCAGCTCAACGCGGCGAGCGGACGCCGGGTGCTCGTGATCGAGGGCGACCTGCGCCGCCCGGTCTTCGAGGCCGCCCTGGACCTGCCCGCCGGCCCCGGCCTCGCCGGCATCCTGCGCGGCGAGGCCCTGCCGCGGGAGGCCGTGATCGCGACCGCGACGCAAAACCTCGATGCCATCCCCGCCGGCACGCCGACCACGGATTCGACGGAGCTGCTGATGGGCGCGCGCATGACCGAGCTGCTGGTCTGGGCGCGCAAGTACGACCTCGTGCTGATCGACAGCCCGCCGGCCGCGATCCTGATGGACGCCCAGATCTTGGCGCGGCAGGTCGACGGCGTCCTGTGCTGCACCCGCTGGGGCCGCTCGCAGGTCTCGGCGATCAGCGCCACCGTCGCGGGCCTGCGCGAGGCCGGCGGCGACGTGTTCGGGCTCGCGATCACGATGGTGCGTCCCGACGACCACCCGTTCTACGACACCGGGCACGAGCCGGCGCGCCGCTACCTCGGAGCCGCGTGATGCGCCGCCCGCGGGTCGTGTTCGTCAGCCACACCGGCACGATGTCGGGCGCCGAGATGGTCCTGTGCGACGCCGTCGCCCCCTGGCGCGGCGCGACCGCCTTCCTGTTCGAGGACGGGCCGCTCGGGCCGGCCTTGCAGGAGCGGGGGCTGACGCTCGTGCATGCGCGCCACGGGGCCGGGCTGTCGGCGCTCCGCCGCGACGGCTCGCTCTGGCGGTCGATCCCGCTCGCCGGCAGGCTCCTGGCGACGGTCCTCGCGCTGGCGCGATGCGCCAAGTCCCACGACGTGGTCTACGCCAACTCGCAGAAGGCCTTCGTCCTTTCGGCGCTCGCCACCGCGCTGGTGCGCCGCCCCCTGGTCTGGCACCTGCACGACATCCTCGATCCCGCGCATTTCGGGGCGGCGCAGCGCGGGCTCCAGGTCCGCCTCGCCAACGCCCGCGCGACCCGCGTCGTGGTGCCCTCCACCGCCGCGGCGGACGCCTTCGTCGCATCGGGCGGGCGCCGGGACCTCGTCGAGGTGGTGCCCAACGGCCTCGACCTCGACGGCGACCCCGGCGACCCGGCCGACCTGCGCCGGAGCCTCGGGCTGCCGGACGGGCCGCTGGTCGGCGTGTTCAGCCGGCTCGCCCCGTGGAAGGGGCAGCACGTGGTGCTCGAAGCCCTGGCCCGTTCGCCCGGCACCGCCTGCCTCGTCGCCGGCACCGCCCTGTTCGGCGAGGACGCCTACGCGGCCGGCCTGCATGCGCTGGCGGCCGAGCGCGGTCTCGCCGACCGCGTCCACTTCCTCGGCCAGCGCGAGGACGTGCCGCGCCTGATGCGGGCGGTGGACGTGGTGGTCCACCCCTCCACCGCCCCCGAGCCGTTCGGGCGCACCCTGGTCGAGGCGATGCTGGTCGGCACGCCGGTGATCGCCACCGACGCGGGCGCCGCGGCCGAGATCCTCGACCGGGGCGCGGCGGGAACCCTGGTGCCGCCCGGCGACGCCGCCGCGCTCGCCGACGCCATCGCCCGCGTCCTGTCGGCTCCGCCCGAGATCGGAGACCAGGTCGCCCGGGCGCAGGCGACCGCCCGCGCCCGCTACGGCGCCGCCCGGATGCAGGCGCGCCTGGCCGACCTCATCCGCCGCGCCGCGGGCGGCGAGGGAGCCTCCGCCGCGATCCCGGAGATTTCGGCCGACGCGCCGGCGAGGACGACGCGATGAGCACGGGACGCGCCGGCACCCTCGACCGGCCGGCGCGGCTCCACCGCCGCGACGGCGTGCAGAACCTGCGCCTCGACGGCCTGCAGATCCTGCGGGCGGCGGCGGCCGTGATGGTCGTCCTGCTCCACGCCGAGCTGCTGGTGTCGCTCCAGGCGGAGGCGCGCGGCCTCGCCATGCCGCGCCTGACCGCCCTGCCGCTCGGGGCCGGCGTCGACCTGTTCTTCGTCATCTCCGGGTTCGTGATCGTCTACGCCTCGGAGCCGCTGTTCGGCGCGCCCGGCGGGGCTGCGACCTTCCTGAGGCGCCGCCTGCTGCGGATCGTACCGCTGTACTGGTTCGCCCTCGCCCTGCGGCTCGCCGTGCTGCTGGCCTTCGCCGCCGCCGGCCATGCCGCCGCGCCGAGCCTGGCGGACGTGGCGACCTCGTACCTGTTCGTCCCGTTCGACACCCGCGGCTTCGGGCCGGACTACCCGTTCCCGATCCTCGATCTCGGCTGGACGCTGAACTACGAGATGCTGTTCTACCTCGTCTTCGCCGGGGCGATGGCGCTCGCCGCGCGGACGACGCCGAGCATGACCGCGACCGCACGCGAGCGGGCGGCGCTGGCCGCCGTGGCCGTCCTCGCCGGCGGCGTGGCCCTGGCCTGGCTGTGGCCGCCGGCCCTCGACCAGCTCCGGTTCTGGCTGCGCCCGATCGTCCTCGAATTCGCCGCCGGCGTCGGCCTGGCGCTGCTGTTCCGCCGAGGCGTCCGGCTCGGGCGCGCGGGCGGCGTCCTGCTCTGCGGCCTCGGCCTCGCCGTGTGGGCGACGATCGACCTGTCCGGGTTCGCCGGGTCGGACGCGCCCGGCAATTACGGCTGGGCGCGCACCCTGGTCTGGGGCGGCGGCGCGGTGCTGGTCGTCGCCGGCGTGGTCCTGGGCGACCTGCGCTTCGATGCGCCTCCGTTCCGGGCGATCGCGCGGATCGGCGACGCGTCCTACGCGCTCTACCTGCTGCACCCCTTCGTCTTCCTCGCCGCCAAGGCGATCCTGCCGCGGCTGCCGCTCGGCGCCGGGCTTCTCTGGCCGCTGGCGCTGCTCCTCGTCGCCGTCTCGGTCGCGGCGACCGAGGTCTTCCACCGCCGCGTCGAGCGGCCGGTGCTGCGCTGGCTGCAGGGCGGACCGCGCAGGCCCGCCGCACCGGGCGTGCGGGTGGGAGCCGGCGCATGACGGCGCCCGCGATCCCGGCCCGGGCCGCGCCCGGCCACACCTTCGCGCTGCTCGACGGGCTGCGCGGCGTCGCCGCGATCCTGGTGGTGGTCCGCCACGCGCCGAACCTGTTCGGCCTCCAGCCCGGCGCGGTGGAGACGCATCTGGCCGTCGACCTGTTCTTCGTGCTCAGCGGCTTCGTCCTGGCGCACGCCTACGCGGCGCGGGTCCGCGACGGGCTGCCGGCGCGCGCGTTCCTGCGCATCCGGGTGATCCGGCTCTACCCGCTCTACGCGCTCGGGCTCGCGCTCACCGTCGCGGTGGCTCTGCTCTCCTTCGCGGTCGGGCAGGGCCCGGGCTTCTCCCCCTCGGCGCTGGCGCTGTCGACCCTGTGCTCCGCGCTGATGCTGCCGACGCCCCCAGCGGTCTCGACCCTGCCGGCTGCGATCTTCCCGCTGAACTTCCCGTCGTGGTCGATCTTCTTCGAGCTGATCGCCAACATGGCGTTCTTCTACGGGCTGTCGGCCCTGTCGGCCCGGCGGCTCGCCGCCTTCGTGGCGCTGGCCTTCGCGGGCCTCTGCGCCGTCGCCCTCCAGGCCGGCGACCTCGACGTCGGCTACACCTGGAACGAGGTCCACGCCGGGCTGATCCGGGTGATGTTCGCCTTCCCGGTCGGCGTCCTGCTCTATCGCCGCTGGATCGCGCGCGCGAGCGGCGCCCCGCGCCGCCTCGCGTCGGGCAACGCCGGCGCGGTCGCCTGCCTCGCGGCGCTGACGCTGGTGCTGGTCGTGCCGGTCCCGGCCCTGGTCAAGCCCGTCTACGACGTGCTGGTGGTGGCTTTCGTGTTTCCGGCGCTGGTCTACGCCGCCGCCGGGATCACGCCCGGCCCGCGGCTGGCCGCCCTCTGCCTCAAGGCGGGCGCGGCCTCCTATCCGCTCTACATCCTGCACGCGCCCTGCGTCGCCTGGGTCGAGGCCGTCGGCCGGCGCATGCCGGGCGTCGCCGACCGGATCGCCGCCCCCTATGCCGGGCTCGCCTTTCTGGTCGTGCTGCTCGCGGCCTGCCTCGTCCTCGTCCGCGTCTACGACGCGCCCGCGCGCCGACGGCTCGGGCGCCTCGCGATCCCGAAGCCTGACCAAACCTTGCGGGCGGACCGGACCTTGCAGGCGGACCGGACCTTGCAGGCGGACCGGACCTTGCGGGCGGACCGGACCTTGCGGGCGGACATCGCGCGGTCCTGAGAGCGGCCGGCCCCGGCGGCCAACCCGCGCAGGCGGCCGCGGGCGGGGCGGCCTCGCTTTCCCCATCCGGCGACGCGGCGTATGAGGACGCCCCCGAACCGTTGCGAGACCCCATGTCCGTCTCACCCGTCGCGGCCCCTTCGATCGCCCCTCACGCGACCGGTCCCGCGCGCGACCCGGCCGCCGACGAGGCCCTCGACCCCGACGCGATGCGCCGGCCGCTGCCGGACGCGTGGTACTGCGTCGGCCAGGCCTCGGGGCTGACGGGCAAGGCGCTGCGCGCGGTCGAGCTGAACGGCGAGCAGATCGTGATCGGGCGCGACGCGTCGGGCGCGCCCTTCGCGCTCCGCGACCGCTGCCCCCACCGCGGCATGGCGCTGTCCAAGGGCGGCTTCGACGGCGCCGAGCTGGTCTGCCCGTTCCACGGCTGGCGCTTCTCCACCGAAGGCCGCTGCCGCGACGTGCCGACGCTCTCCGAGCACGACGCGGCCGACTTCTCGAAGATCGTGGTGCAGCGCTTCCCCGTGGTCGAGAGCGCCGGCTTCGTCTGGGTCAACCCGAACCTCGGGGCGCCGGGCGAGACCGCTTCCCTGCCGGCCCTCGACTTCGACCCCGTCGGCTCCCTCGTGGTCGAGCTCGTGGTCGAGGCCTCGTTCGACCTGACGACGCTGAGCCTCGTCGATCCCGGCCACGTCGCCTTCGTCCACGATTCCTGGTGGTTCCGGCCGTCGAAAGAACTGCGCGAGAAGAAGAAGACCTTCCGGCCGGTGCCGCACGGCTTCGTCATGTCGAGCCACGCCACGACGACGAGCTCGCCGGTCTACCGCCTGCTCGGCGGGGTGCCCGACGTCGAGATCGAGTTCCGCCTCCCCGGCGTGCGCCTGGAGCGGATCACGGCGGGGCCCAAGCGCCTCGCGAACTACACCTTCGCGACGCCGCTGACGGCGAACCGCACGTTGCTGACCAACGCGCTCTACTGGAACATCCCCGGCCTCAACCTGCTGAAGCCCGTCGCCCGCCCGCTGATGCGCCAGTTCCTGACCCAGGACCAGCAGGTGCTCCAGCACGCCCAGGCCGGCCTCGACCGGAAACCCACCATGGTGCTGTTCGGCCAGGGCGACCTGCCCTCGCAATGGTATTTCCGCCTGAAGCGCGAGGCGCTGGAAGCCGCCCGCGCCGGCCGCCCGTTCGAAAACCCACTGGAGACGCGGGAGCTGCGCTGGCGCTCGTGAGGGATGTCGGGGGAGACCCACGGCGTGTTCAAGCCGGGCGGATGCCGGCTCGCGCGAAGAGATTCGACCCCACGACGAGATAGGGCGTCCTCCGTGATCCGGAGGCCCTGGACGATGCTCTCGCGCTCGTCTTCGGGAGCGGGCTCCGCGCCGTGCGGGAAGCGGCCTTCGGCCTGTCGTCGCGAGTCAGACCAAATCCGGTCGATCCCTGCGGGATGGCGGATCCGGGCTTCGCTCAGGCGCCGCCCGGGCTGGCCTGAGACGGGCTCCGCTTCGATCGAGCGGAGGCGGCCGTCTCGGACGTTCCGCCTGCGACCCCTGTCGACGTTCCATGGACCGGGCGGCGGCTTCACGGGCGTCGCAGGGTACGATCCGACGGGTTCACTCCAAACCGTCCTCCTGCGGAACGGTGTCGCCGAACGGCACCGTGAGCACCCGGTCGCCGGCCTCGTCGGTGACCTCGAACGAACACACCATCCAGTCGCGGATCATCGTCAGGCGGTCCTGCGCGATCATCTTCCGGGCGACCGACAGGGCGTGCTCCCGGGCCGCCGCCACGTCGGCGAGCTCGTCACCCTCTTCATCGATCGCCAATCCCGAGACGCCGTCGCGGTGTCGAACGTTGAAGAAGAACCGGGGCATCAGGTACTCTCGATCAGCCGCGCATACTCACGCTCGGGCAGGCCGTAGCCTTCCTCCACAACCGCCTCCATCGCCGGGCGATCCAGGATCGTGATGCGACCTCGCCGCGCACGGATCAGGCCGTGCCCCTCCAGGGCTTGGATGGCCAGGGTGGTGGTGCTGCGCTGCGCGCCCAGCATCGTAGCGAGGAACTCGTGGGTGAGCGCGAGGTCGTCGCCGTCCAAGCGGTCGTGGCACATCAGCAGCCAGCGGGCGAGGCGCACGTCGATGTTGTACGCGGCGTTGACGAAGGCGGTCTGCGCCGTCTGGAGGATCAGGGTCTGGACGTAGCGCAGCAGCAGCTTGCGCAACGATGGGCTCGCGTCGACGGCCGCTTCCAGATCCGCGATGCCGATCGCCAGCATCTCGCCCGCGGACTGGATGAAGTGGTGGAACGGCGTCCGATCCCCGCCGAGCAGTACGGGCGAGGCGCCGACGAGGCCCTCGCGGCCGATCAACCCGACCTCGACCTTGCCGGCGCTTCCGCTGACGATCGAGGAAAAGCCGTTCTCCGGGAAGAACAACGACCGGATCGGCTCGTCGGGCGCGATCACCGTCTGGCGTAGCTCGGCGGTGAAGCGCTGCAGGTGCGGCTGGAGCAGCGCGAAATCGTCGGCAGGCAGGGCCTTCAGCAGGCGGTTGCGGACGGTGGCTTGCTGAGGCTGGGACACGGCGCTCTCTTGCGGGGGAAGGGCAAGAGCACGGTGGTCTCCTAAGCGACTGCGCCCGGAACCACCGGCAGACGACGGACGAAGTATCCGAGCATCTTCGATCTAGTCAAATGTCAGGACTAAGCTTTAACTTATGTGAAACGCAGCTGGACGGTGTGTTGGCTACCACACCAAGAGCAAGAGATATCTATCAAATACGATGGAGCACCGTTTATAACTTAGGTGCTGGAACCATGTGATCGGCAATTGGCTCTGCGGCGCAGTGAACGGGAGCTATGCATGGATCCGATGAGTCAGCAGCCGTCCGTACTGCTCGCGGAACCGGATGCGGTCGTCGCCATGGATCTCAGCGAAGCGCTGGAGACGGCGGGCTACCGCGTGCTCGACCCCTGCGCGACGACGGCGGACGCCGTGCAGATCCTCGAGCGCGAGCAGCCGACCTTGGCCGTCCTCGACGTGCAGCTGCGGGACGGACCCTGCATCCCCCTGTCGCGCGAGCTGCGCCAGCGGGAGATCCCCTTCCTCGTCCACACCGGCATCCACCGCGACGAGCCGGCGGCCACCAGCTTTCGCAACGCGCCGTGGCTGATCAAGCCCGCCCTGCCTTGGGACGTGGTGACCCTGTTGGACGAACTCGCCCTCTCCAGCGCCGCACCTGTCAGCGCCGAGGCGCCGACACCGCTCCGGCTGTCCAAGGCTGCGACCGGCTGGAACAATCCGCTCGTGCGCAAGCTCAAGGGCTTCGCGCCCCTGTCGGAGGCCGACATGGCGGTGCTGGAGCGGATCAGCGCTCCGTCCCGGATCGTCCCGTCGCAGACCGACCTCGTCCGCGAGGGCGACGCGCCGGAGGGCGTGTTCCTGATCCTGGAGGGCATCGCCTGCCGCCACAAGGTGCGGGCGACCGGCGCCCGCCAGATCACCGCCTACCTCGTGCCGGGCGACTTCTGCGACCTCGACGTGGCGTTGCTCGACAAAATGGACCACGCGATCACCACCCTGTCCGCCTGCCGCGTGGTCCGCATCGCACCGGAGACGGTTGCCGAGGTGATGGAGCATCATCCTCAGATCGCGCGTGCGTTCCGGGTGAGTACGCTGGTGGACGAGGCGACGCTGCGCGAGTGGCTGGTCAACGTCGGCAGCCGCTCGGCCTTGGAGAGGCTCGCGCATCTGCTGTGTGAGCTTCGGGTCCGACTCCAGGTGGTGGGACTGGTCGAGAACAACAGCTTCGACCTCCCGCTCACGCAGGAGGTCTTGGCCGACACCACCGGCCTGTCGAACGTGCACCTCAACCGGACGCTGCAGGAACTCCGGCGGCGGGGGCTGATCGAACTCCGCTATCGCCGACTGACCATCCTCGACCTCCCGCGCCTCAAGGCGTTGGCCGAGTTCAAGGCCAACTACCTGCATCTGGGGGAGCGTGTTGCGGCATGACCCTTCAGTTACAGCCTGTGCAGGTCGCCACGGGAAGCGACGACCAGGAAAGCCGGCTCGTCTTCGCCGATGGGTTTCTGGCTGCGATCCTGGTGCAGTTGTCGGAGCAGCATGGGGAGGACGCGGGCAAGTGGTTCCTGGAGGCGGGCTTCGGCCGCGTCGATGATTATCGAGCGCCGATCTTCGCCAGCCTCGACGCGGCGCAAACCTGGATCGAAGCGCGCCTCGCCGGCATCGGCGACATCGGTTCGTAGCGCCGATCGACAGGCCGGATCGGGCCAGCCCGCGCGGCGCCCGAGCGAAGCCCGAATCCGCCATCCCGAAGGGATCGACCGGATCGGGTCTCACACGCCCAGAAGCGTCGTGTGCAGCCGCTTCGTGGAACGGCTTTCAACCCGGCACGGCCGTCGGCTCGCATCCTCGAGACGCCCGGAAGCGGACTTGCGAGGCTCTGCGAGGGGTCGCGAAGCCGCCGTCTCGGCGGCCGAAGCCACCCCTATCGCGCCTTCCCTCGCGTCGCCTCGTCCTTGCACGGGACGATCGCCTTCGGGTCGGGCCGCTCGCCCGCCGCGGGCGCCGTGAACACCGCGAGGTAGCCGACGCCGCCGTCGAGCACCGAAAAACTCGTCTCGCGATATCCCGCGGCCGACAGCTCGCAGCGCAGGAGTTTCGGCGGCGTACCGTGGCGCGACGGGATGTCGTCGGCGTCCACGATCCCGACCCGGCCGCCGGGCTTCATCGCGGCGGCGAGGTTGTGGAGCAGGCCGTAGGGCTGGGTGATCTCGTGGTACATGTGCACCAGGATCGCGGCGTCGACGGAGTCGGCTGCGAGGCGCGGGTCGTGCGGCTCGCCGCGCACCACCGTGACGTTGGTCAGGTCCGCCTTGCGCAGGCGGGCCTCGAGGTCGGCGAGGTAGCGCGGCGTCACGTCCTCGGCGAGCACGCGGCCCTGCGGCCCGACCAGCGGGCTCAGCCGCGTGACGTAGTAGCCGCTGCCGGCGCCGACGTCGGCCACCGTCTCGCCGGGCTTGAAGCCCATCAGGCGGGCGACCTGCCCGAACTCGTCGGCCTTCTCGCGGTCCTTTTCCAGCGCCCATTGCGCCGCCACGATCTCGGCCACCGGCCGGTCGGGTTTCGGGAAGGCCGCGGCCGGCGCGCCGGGGGGCCCGAGGGGTTCGGCGGCCTGCGCCGCGAAGGTCAGGGCGAGGAGGGCGGCGCAAGCGGATCTGATCATCGCAGTCCGAACGCGCGAGGGCGGCACCAAGTGCCGTGGTGTCGGCCGCGGCGTTGACCGCGCAGGCGTCGCGGCGCCATCAAGCGGCCATGACCGCCCCGACCATGACCACCTCGACCATGACGACCCCGACGCCGAACGCGCGCCCCTGGCGGGCGACGATCCTGACGCTCTATCCCGAGATGTTTCCCGGGCCGCTCGGCGCCTCGCTGTCGGGGAGCGCGCTCGCCCGCGGCGACTGGGTCTGCGAGGCCCGCGACATCCGCGAGCACGGGCTCGGCCGCCATCGCAACGTCGACGACAACCCGGCCGGCGGCGGCGCCGGCATGGTGCTGCGCTGCGACGTGCTCGCCGCGGCGATCGACGCGGCGACGGGCCCGGACGACGCGCGGCCCCGCCTGCTCATGTCCCCGCGCGGAAGACCGCTGACGCAGGTGCGGGTGCGGGCCTTGAGCGCGGGGGAGGGCGCGGTGATCGTCTGCGGCCGGTTCGAGGGGGTGGACGAGCGGGTGATCGCGGGGCGCGGCCTCGAGGAGGTCTCGATCGGCGACTACGTGCTCTCGGGCGGCGAGATCGCGGCGATCACCCTCGTCGACGCCTGCGTGCGCCTGCTGCCCGGCGTGATGGGCAAGGCGGCCTCGGGCGACGAGGAAAGTTTTGAGGGCGGACGCCTCGAATACCCGCACTACACCCGGCCCCGCGACTGGGAGGGCCGCACGATCCCGGACGTCCTCACCGGCGGCGACCACGGCGCGATCCGCGCCTGGCGCCGCGCGGAATCCGAGCGGATCACCGCCGAGCGCCGGCCGGATCTGATGGGGAAGCCGCGCGGGTAGTGCGTCCGTCACGTCCGAATGGTCGAAGAACCGAGATCGCGTGCCGATCTTTCGCATCGTCGGTTGCGAGTCCGACGGAGATCTCAATAGGACCTCAGGCTCGCCGGACCTTCCTCTGCCAAAAAACAAAAACATTAAGAACGACCAGCATTCCGATCAGCTGCTTCGGTTTTTGGACTGCGCCGTCATCAACCACCTTCACGCATGATCGATCAATCGTGCGACGAAGACTTGGACCTCGAACCCTACGATACGGTGAGGGGAATTTTTACCGAGGGCGGCGAACTCTATCCCGGGTCGGGATTCAAGCAAAAGAGCCATACGCAGATCGCGGTGCGAAATCCGCGTTGTATTCGTGGCCTCTTCATTCCGGTATCCGAGCCGATCTGATGCCGGACCGGCGTCGGGGGCGCCGAACCGGGACGCCCGGTGAAGATTTTTCCAAGCCCCCCATGATTGCGCCGATGCTCGGATCGGCGCATCCCGGCGGCGGGACACGCCTCCCCGACGAGGTGCGCCCATCTGTAAGGATGGATCTGATGTTGCGCCGACCCGACACACGCCCGCGCTTACCCCATTTCTCGTCCGGCCCCTGCGCCAAGCGCCCCGGCTGGACGCCGGCGGCCTTGGCCGACGCGCCGCTCGGCCGCTCGCACCGCTCGCCCGCGGGCAAGGCCAAACTGAAGCAGGCGATCGACCTGACGCGGGCGGTGCTGCGGGTGCCGGCCGACTACCGAATCGGCATCGTCCCGGCCTCCGACACCGGCGCCGTCGAGATGGCGATGTGGTCGATGCTCGGGCCGAAGACCGTGGAGGTGGCGGCCTGGGAGGCGTTCGGCTCCGAATGGGTCACCGACACCCTGAAGCAGCTCAAGATCAGCCCCCGCATCCACCAGACGCCCTACGGCGTGCTGCCCGACCTGTCGGCGATCGACACGAAAGCCAACGACGTGGTCTTCACCTGGAACGGCACCGCCGCCGGGGTGAAGGTGCCGGACGGCGACTGGATCGCCGCCGACCGCGAGGGCATCACGATCTGCGACGCGACCTCGGCCGCCTTCGCGCAGGCGCTCGACTGGGACAAGCTCGATGTCGTGACCTTCTCCTGGCAGAAGGTGATGGGCGGCGAGGCGGCGCACGGCATGCTGGTGCTCTCGCCCCGCGCCGTCGCCCGCCTGGAGAGCCACGTCCCGGCCTGGCCGCTGCCGAAGGTGTTCCGCCTCACCAAGGGGGCTAAGCTGATCGAGGGGATCTTCTCCGGCGACACCATCAACACGCCCTCCATGCTCGCGGTCGAGGACTACCTCGACACGCTCGCCTGGGCGCAATCGCTCGGCGGGCTCGACGCCCTGCACGCGCGGGCCGACGGGAACGCGAAGGTGATCCACGATTGGGTCGCGCGCACGCCCTGGATCGCCAACCTCGCGGTCGACCCGGCGACCTACTCCAACACCGGCGTGTGCCTCGTCATCGCCGACGCGGACGTGCTCGCGCTGGGCGACGCCGTGGTGGAGCGGGTCGCCAAGGGCATCGTCGAGACCCTGGAGCGCGAGGGCGTGGCCCTCGACATCGGCGCCTACCGCGACGCGCCGCCCGGCCTGCGCATCTGGTGCGGCGGCACGGTGGAGCGGAGCGACCTGGAGGCCCTGACGCCGTGGCTCGACTGGGCCTTCGCCCAGCAGAAGGCGGCGCTGACGCAGGCCGCCTGAGCGCGGACCGCCTCGCCCGGCAGGCCGGACGAGGCGCAGACGAAGAAGGGGCGGCGCATCGGCGCCGCCCCTTCTTCGTTCGGTCGCAAGTGCGGGACCGGATGAGCGGTCCCGCGCGGTGCCGGCCTCAGAAGGTGATGCCGGTCTCGACCATGTAGCGGTCCTGCGAGGTGCGGTTGCCGGTGCGGCCGAAGCCGGTGCCGAGCGTGCCGAGGGCGAGGTTGCCGCGGCTGATGTCGTAGAGCTCGACCCGCGAGTATTCACCGCGGAGGAAGTACTGGCCGAAGGTGAAGGTCGGCGTGACGGTGAAGGACAGCGCCTCGCTGCCCGGGCCGTACAGCACGGAGGTCGCGGGGATCACGCTGAAGCGGCTGCCGGTCTGGGCGATGTACTCGAAGCGCCCGGCGAGCGCGAAGTTGTCGGTGAAGGCGTAGCTCGCCAGGATCGCGCCGCCGAAGGTCTCGGCGCCGTTGAGCCCGAAGGCGGCGTTGCGCTCGACGTTGGTGTACTGGATGTAGGGCGTCACGATCCAGGGGCCGGCCGCGTAGGTGTAGTTCAGGCTGACGATGCTGCTGTTCTGCAGCGCCAGGGGGGTGGCGTACTGGAAGCGCAGGCTCTGCAGGCCGGAGTTGAAGCTGCTGAAGTGCGTGCCGCCGTTGATGCCGATCGTGTTGGCGTCGTCGATCTTGTAGGTGATCAGGCCGGTGATCCAGTTGAGCTCGCCCGAGAAGAAGCCGTCGGTCGCAGCCAGCGAGGCCGCCCACGGGCCGCTGGCGTAGTTCACCTGCACGCCCTGGTTGATCACGTTCTCCTGGTTGAACAGCAGGCCGCGGGAGATGTTCAGGTTCTGGAAGGTGAACGGCAGCTCCGAGCCGATGTTGGTCGGCATGCGGCCGCCCTGCAGCGACCACTCGTCGTTGATCTGATACTTGCCGAACGCGATCGAGACCGGGGTGAAGAGCAGGTCGGTCTGGTCGAAGGCGCTGTAGATCGGCGCGCCGAGGCCGGGGATCGTGTAGGCGCCGACCGCCACGTAGAACTGGAACGGGCCGTCGGCCTTCTGGATGAAGCCCTGCAGGTTCGAGAAGTCGACGCGGCCGGCGCGGTCGTTGGGCACGCCGGGGGGCGTGACGAGCGTGTTGAACGGGTTGGTCTGGGTGTAGGCGTAGCCGGTCACCGCGCCGCCGACGTAGATCTCGCCGAGGCCGCCGATGGTGAAGCAGCTCGGGTTCGGGTTCTGCTTGATCACGCCGCCATAGGCCGGGAAGGTGATCGCGACCTTGCAGGCTTCCGGCACGGGCGGCGGGGCGGGCCGAGCCGACAGGTCGGCGGCCGACACCTGTCCGACGCAGAGCAGCGTGGCGATCGACGCCGTGGCGCCCTGGAGGAACAGCTTCAAGGTCATAGTCCGAGCCCCGTTTGTTTTTTGCTGCGGCCAAGGTGCCGAAAGTTCCCAACCTCCGCAAAAACATCTTGCGGGCAATTGCCTAGCAAAGAGGCAATCCAGAGCTGGACAGTTCTATCGCCAAGATGTGTTGCCGTCGCACCACAGCCGAACGCACCGTCAGGAGTTGATCTTCCGGAATTCCGTGCCGCTTCGTTAACGCATCGTTACCAAGCGGCGGCGGAACGAGCCGGGATCGACTGCATCGGCGAATCGCTCGACGCCGGAGGACTGGTCCGCGGCGCGATCGCCTGCCTCGGGATCAGGCTTCCGCACCGGTCTCGCCGAGCGGACCCGTCGGCGGACCCGTCGGAGGGCTGATGGGCATGCTCGCCGGCGGCTCGCTGGAACGAAAGAAGCCCCGGTGCGGGGCACCGGGGCTTCCTTGGACGTCTCGGGGACGTCGACGGCTCAGTAGTTGTAGGCGCGCTCGCCGTGGTCGGCGATGTCGAGGCCTTCGCGCTCCTCGTCCTGGGTCACGCGCAGGCCGATGGTCAGGTCCACGAGCTTGTACAGGATCGCCGAGCCGACGCCCGACCACAGCAGGGTGAGGCCGACGGCCTCCGCCTGGATGATGAACTGGCTCATCATGTCGTAGGTGCCGAGCACCATCTCGCCGGGCTTGGTCGCGTAGTCGGGGATGCCGACGCCGCCGAGCTTCGGGTCGACCAGGATGCCCGTCGCCAGGGCGCCGAGGATGCCGCCGATGCAGTGCACGCCGAACACGTCGAGCGAGTCGTCGTAGCCGATCGCGTTCTTCACGGTGGAGCACATCACGAAGCAGACGCCGCCGGCGACGAGGCCGAGGACGATCGAGCCCATCGGGCCGGCGAAACCGGACGCCGGGGTGACGGCCACGAGGCCGGCGATGGCGCCGGAGACCATGCCGAGCAGCGACGGCTTGCCCTTCATCGCCCACTCCACGAACAGCCAGGACACCGCCGCCGCCGCCGTGGCGACGAAGGTGTTGATCATGGCGAGGCCCGTGGTGCCGTTCGACTCGAGGTTGGAGCCGGCGTTGAAGCCGAACCAGCCGACCCAGAGCAGCGAGGCGCCGATCATGGTCATGGTCAGCGAGTGCGGGGCGAGCAGGTCACGGCCGTAGCCGATGCGCTTGCCGAGCATCAGGCAGCCGACGAAGCCGGCGATGCCCGCGTTGATGTGCACGACGGTGCCGCCGGCGAAGTCGAGGGCGCCCTTCTTGAACAGGAAGCCCGCGTCGGCGTTGACGGCGTCGAGGGCCGCCTGCGCGGTCGCCTTCGAGGCGTCGTCGGTGGCGGCAGCCAGGGCCTTGGCGGCGTTGCCGACCGCGTCCGGGCCGCCCCAGTACCAGACCATGTGCGCCATCGGGAAGTAGATCAGCGTCACCCAGAGGATGGTGAACACCACGAGCGCTGAGAACTTCATCCGCTCGGCGAAGGCGCCGACGATGAGGGCCGGGGTGATCATCGCGAACGTCATCTGGAAGCAGATGTAGACGTATTCCGGGATGACGACGCCGTTGGAGAAGGTCGCGACGGTCGAGTTCGGGTCGACGCCCTTCAGGAACGCCTTCGAGAAGCCGCCGACGAAGTCGTTGATGCCGCCGCCGTTGGTGAAGGCGAGGCTGTAGCCGTAGAACACCCACAGCAGGCAGACGATCGAGACGATCGCGAAGACCTGCGTCAGGACCGAGAGCATGTTCTTGGTGCGCACGAGGCCGCCGTAGAACAGGGCCAGGCCCGGCACGCTCATCATCAGCACGAGGGCCGAGGAGATCAGCATCCAGGAGGTGTCGCCCTTGTTGGGCACCAGGGCGGCGGGCGCGGGCGCGGAGGCCGCCTCGGGCACCGGCGTCTGCGCGAGGGACGGCTCGACGAGGACGAGGGCGAGCGCGGCCCCTCCCAGTCCGAGCGCGAGGGCGTTACGAAGTTTCATGGACACGAGACTCCCGGGTCGCGGTGCTGTCAGGATGGATGCGAGGCAGAATGGAGGGAGGGACGGCGTCTGTCGCCGGCCGCTCAGAGCGCGTCGGCGTCGGTCTCGCCGGTGCGGATCCGGACGGCCTTCTCCAGCGGCATGACGAAGATCTTGCCGTCGCCGATCTGGCCGGTGCGGGCGGCGCCCGCGATGGCGTCGATCACCGTGCTGGTCAGGTCGGCGGCGACCGCGACCTCGATCTTCAGCTTGGGCAGGAAGCTCACGGCGTATTCCGCGCCGCGGTAGATCTCGGTGTGGCCCTTCTGGCGGCCGTAGCCCTTGACCTCGGTCACCGTCAGGCCGTGCACGCCGATGCCGGTCAGCGCGTCGCGCACCTCCTCCAGCTTGAACGGCTTGATGATGGCCATCACGATTTTCATGGGTGGCGCCCCCTGCTGTGGCTTGGGAACCGTCCGCCGCAGCCGACGCTCGGCAGGGGGCCCCGGTCCGGGAATGGTCGCGCAGGGCCGGAATGGCCCCGCGATCGCCGGGCCGTCATTCAAGGACTATGCCAGGGCCGACGTATTCGGGAACCTTTTCGCATCCGTCCCGAATGCACACGCATTGGTCGCGCACTGGCGCGGCGGCGGGCGCAAGCTGAGCAGTAGATGCCTACTGAGCAGGCATCTTGCTCGATCGAAGCTCAATCGAACGGCCACCAAGGCCGCCGCCGAAGGGTTTGGCGCGAAACTAGGCCGACCGCGGGCGGATCAGGCCCTCCTGCGCCACCGACGCCACCAGCGTCCCGTCGCGCGAGAAGATCTGGCCGCGGGCGAAACCCCGGGCGCCCGCCGCGTTGGGGCTGTCCTGCGCGTAGAGCAGCCAGTCGTCGGCCCGGAACGGGCGGTGGAACCACAGGGCGTGGTCGAGGCTCGCCGACTGGATGTCGGCATCGAACACCGAGCGGCCGTGGGCGATCAGCGTGGCGTCGAGCAGGGTCATGTCCGAGGCGTAGGCGAGCACCGCCTGGTGGATCGCCGGGTCGTCGGGGAGCGTCGAGGCCGCGCGCAGCCAGACATTGCACAGGGGCGCCTGCGGCCCGCCTTCGAGGTAGCGCCGCAGGTCGACCGGCTTCAGCTCGATCGGGCGGGGACGGCCGAAATAGCCGGCCACCGCCGCGGGGATGCCGGGCACGCCCTTGGCGAGCAGGGACTTGGTGTCGGGCAGCGATTCCGGCGGCGGCGCCTCGGGCATCGCCGCCTGGTGGGCGTGGCCGGATTCCGTCACCTGGTACGAGGCGGTCATCGCGAAGATCGCGCGGCCGTGCTGGATCGCCTTGACCCGGCGCGTGGTGAAGCTCTGGCCGTCGCGGATGCGCTCGACCTCGTAGACGATCGGCACACTGGGATCGCCGCCGAGGAGGAAGTAGGCGTGGAGCGAGTGCGGCGCCCGGGCGCTCGGCACCGTGCGGGTCGCGGCGACCAGCGCCTGCCCCACCACCTGCCCGCCGAACACCCGCTTCCAGCCGTTCTGCGGGCTGACGCCGCGGAACAGGTCGGTCTCCAGCCGCTCGAGGTCGAGGATGGCGAGGAGTTCGGCGACGATGTCGGGGTTGGTCGGCGAGGCCGGCTCGGGCGGCAGGACGGGATCGGACGGCATGGCGGTGCGGCGGGCTTTCTCGGCGGGGACGCCTCCGCCATAGCATCCGCACGGCCCGCCTCGCCATCGCGCCCGCCATCGCGCTCGGCCTGCGACGGCGCCACTCCGGGACCGCCCGCCCGCGCCGGGCGTTGCCTGCGGGCGGAAGCGGTGTCACTGCCGGGACGCCGCGAGGCGGGATGCACGAACGATGAGGACGAGGCGATGAGGGGTTCGACGACCCGCCCGGGCAGCCGCCACCTGCTGCTCGCGGGCGCGGGCATCCCGGGCCTGTCGCTGGCCCTGGCCCTGCGCCAGGCGCACGGGGATGCGCTCGCGGTCACGGTCTGCGATCCGGGGCTCGCGCAGGCGGCCGTGCGGCAGCGGGGCCGGGCCTTCGCCATCGCGGCGGGCGGCCGGCGCATGCTGGAGCGGCTCGGGATCTGGGACGGGCTCGGGGCGGCGGCCGCACCGATCACCGAGATGGCGATCAGCGACAGCCGGCTCCCCGACCCGGTGCGCCCGGTCTTCCTCACCTTCGCGCAGACGCCGCGGGACGCCGACGGCCCCTTCGCCCACATGGTCGAGGCGGAGGCGCTTGTGGAAGCCCTTCGCGCGGCCTGCGAGGCGGCCGGCGTCGCGCTGGAGCCGGTCGGGATCGCCCGCGCGACGCCCGACGGCGACACCATCCGCGCCACGCTCGCCGACGGGCGCGACCTGCGGACGGCCCTGCTCGTGGCCGCCGACGGAGCGCGCTCGCGCCTGCGCGAGGCGGCCGGGATCGGCTGGGTCGGCTGGTCGTACCCGCAGGTGGGCATCGTCGCGACGGTACTGCACGCCCGCCCGCACGGCGGCCGGGCGACCGAGCACTTCCTCCCGAGCGGCCCGTTCGCGATCCTGCCGCTGGCCGACGGGCCGCAGGGCCACCGCTCCTCGATCGTCTGGACCGAGCGGGCCGCCGACGTCGACGCCCTGCTCGGGGGCGAGCCCGACGCGGTGCTGGCCGAGATCGAGCGGCGGTTCACGCCTCAGCTCGGGCAGCTGGCGCTGGAGCAGGGGCCGAGCGCCCACCCGCTCGCCTTCGGCATCGCCCGGCGTTTCCACGGCGAGCGCCTGGCGCTGCTGGGGGACGCCGCCCACGTCATCCATCCGATCGCGGGCCAGGGGCTGAACCTCGGCCTCGCCGACGCGGCGGCGCTGGCGGAGGCGGTCACCGGCGCCCTGCGCCTCGGGCTCGATCCGGGCGCGGCCGACGTGCTCGTCGCCTACGAGCGGGCGCGCCGGTTCGACACGCTGGCGATGGCGGCGGCCACCGACGGCCTCAACCGCCTGTTCTCGAACGACGCCCTGCCGGTCCGCATCGCCCGCGACCTGGGCCTCGGCCTCGTCGACCGACTGCCCGGCCTCAAGCGCTTCTTCGTCGGCGAGGCCGCCGCCTCGCGCGGCACCCAACCGCGGCTGCTGCGCGGCGAGGCGCTGTGAGGCGCCTCAGGTCGTGGCGGTAACGCGCTCGGTTTCCCCGCCGCTCTGCCGACGGAATTCAGACATCCCGGCTTCTGGCGATGCACTCTACGCGCATCCCCTCTCCCCGCATGCGGGGAGAGGGCTTTGCCGACCTCGTCGTCGGCAAAGCGAGGCGGCAGCCGACGGTGAGGGGGCGACGCCGGACGTGGCTCTTTCGGAAGCTCCCCCTCACCGCCGCTGCGGCTTCGCCTTCGCTTCCCGCACGGACGACGAGGTCCGTGCAGGCCTCTCCCCGCCCGCGGGGAGAGGGGAACCCGCGGGTCGTCCGAGGCCGTGACGACATGTGTGACTACGGGAGCCCGTCTGCGGGGGGAGGGAGGAGGCGCGCGGCCTTCGAATCAGGCCGCGCGGAACTCCCTCAGGCCTTTGCAGCTCAGCCCTTGGCCTTGGTGGCGCGGTCGATGCCTTCCTGGATCAGGCGGTGGGCCTCGGTCTTGTCGCCCCAGCGCACGAACTTGACCCACTTGCCGGGCTCGAGATCCTTGTAGTGCTCGAAGAAGTGCTGGATCTGCTCGATCGTGATCTCGGGCAGGTCGGTGTAGTTCTCGATCCGGTCGTAGCGCTTGGTCAGGTGGCGCGAGGGCACGGCGATGATCTTCTCGTCCTCGCCGCCCTCGTCCTCCATCACCATCACGCCGACCACGCGCGCGCTCATGATCGCGCCCGGCAGCACGGCGCGGGTGTTGGCGATGAGCACGTCGCAGGGGTCGCCGTCGCCGGACAGGGTGTGCGGGATGAAGCCGTAATTCCCCGGGTAGAACATCGGGGTGTAGAGGAAGCGGTCCACGACGAGCGCGCCGGCCTCCTTGTCCATCTCGTACTTGATCGGCTCGCCGCCGAGCGGCACCTCGATGATGACGTTGACGTCGTGCGGCGGATTCTTGCCGATCGAGATGTTGTCGATGATCATGGCGCTGGCGTCCCGTGGATCGGGGCCTCGCCCCGTTGGGCCGGTCTCTTAAAGCGCCTCGGCGCCGAAGCAAATCCGGGCCGCGCCGCCGCCCGCGACGAACGCGGAGAAGCGTCAGCCGAACAGGTAGCCGACCTTGGGCAGCGGCACGCCGGCGAGGCGGTCGAGCGCCCGCGGGCCGGGCCGACCGCCCAAGGCCGCGTAGAACTCGGCGGCGCGGGCGTTGTCCTCCAGCGTCCAGGCGCCGACCCGGGTCAGGCCGTGGTCGGCCAGGTCGTTGCGCACCGCCAGGAACAGGCGCCGCCCGAGGCCGACGCCCTGGTATTCCGGCCGGAGGTAGAGCTCGTCGACCTCGCCCTCGACGCCGAGCGACCGGCTGCGGGCCCGGCCGTAGCCGGCGTAGCCGACCACCGTGTCGGCGGTCTCGACCACCGCGATCGGCCGCCCGCGCCTCAGCGCGGCGCGCCACCACGCGCCGTCGCGCTGGGCGATCAGCCGCTCCAGGGCGACGCCCGGGATGATCCCGCGATAGGCCTCGCGCCACGCCGCATCGAACACCGCCGACAGCGCGCCGACATCCGCGTTGCGGGCCCGGCGGATGCTCGTGGTGCGGGTGCTCATGGCCGGACCCTTCCGTTCGGTCGTGCGGTTCGCGAGGGGCAACCCGCGTCGGGCCGTCAGGTTCTCCCGCGATCGGGGCGAACAGAAGGCAGCCGACGACAGGCAAGGGCGATGCCGAATTGCCGCCCACCGGGTGCGGTGATAGGGCCTGCCCCGCGACGCAGCCCCGAGAGCCCGTGTTCAACCGCTTCCTCAGCCCCGAGACCCGCTACGCCCGCCGCATGGCCCGCATCGAGCGCTTCGCGCGCCCGATCAGCGGCGCGCCGGCACGCCTCGGCGCCTGGGCGAACATGCTGTTCGTCGACCACGGCATCTTCCGGATGGCCTACCTCAACCGCCATCCCGTCGGCACGGGCAAGATGTGGCGCGCGGCCCAGCCCGGGCCGCACCAGCTCGCGCGCTTCCGCGCCGAGGGGGTGCGCACGGTGGTCTCGCTCCGCGGCGGGCGCGAGCACGGCTCGTGGCCGCTGGAGCGCGAGGCCTGCGAGCGCCAGGGGCTCAAGCTCGTCGAGTTCGTGCTGCGCTCCCGCGAGGCGCCCTCGCGCGAGACGATCCTGGCGGCGCGCGACTTCTTCGCCGGCCTCGAATACCCGGCGGTGATGCACTGCAAGTCGGGCGCGGACCGGGCGGGCCTCGGCGCCGCCCTCTACCTGATCCTGCACGAGAACCGCCCGGTGGCGGAGGCGGCGCGCCAGCTCTCGGCCCGCTACGGCCATTTCCGCTTCGCCAAGACCGGCATCCTCGACGCGTTCTTCGCGCGCTATCGCATCGAGGGGGAGGCGCGGGGCCTCGACTTCCTGACCTGGGTCGAGACCGTCTACGACCCGGAGGCGCTGAAGCGCGGCTTCCGGCCGGGCTTCTGGTCCGACGTGGTGGTCGACCGGGTGATCGGGCGGGAGTGAGCTATTCCGCCGCCGGCCGCGCCGCGTCACGGAACGGGTGGGCCGGATAGGTCCCGACGATCCGCAGCTCGCGCGAGAAGTACGCCAGCTCGGCGAGCGCCCGGGCCAGCCCCGGCTCCTCGGGGTGGCCGTCGACCTCGGCGTAGAACTGCGTCGCGGTGAACTCGCCGTCGACCATGTAGCTCTCGAGCTTCGACATGTTGACGCCGTTGGTGGCGAAGCCCCCGAGCGCCTTGTAGAGCGCCGCCGGGATGTTGCGCACCCGGAAGACGAAGCTCGTCACCATCGGCCGGTCGTCCGAAGCCGCAGGCAGGGCGTCGGGCCGGAACACCACGAACCGGGTGGTGTTGTGGGCCTCGTCCTCGACATCGCGGGCGAGGATGTCGAGGCCGTAGACCTCCGCCGCCAGAGCCGGCGCCAAGGCCGCGCGGGACGTATCGCCGGCCTCCATCACCTCGCGGGCGGCGCCCGCGGTGTCGCCGGCCACCACCGCCTTGAGGCCGAGCCGCCGGATGATGCGGCGGCACTGGCCGAGCGCGTGGACGTGGGTGTGGACGGACTTGAGGTCTTCCAGCTTCGTGCCCGGCAGGACCATCAGCTGGAAGTGGATCGGCAGGAAGTGCTCGGCGACGATGTGGAGCGCCGAGGTCGGGATCAGGTGGTGGATGTCGGCGACGCGGCCCGCGATCGAGTTCTCGATCGGGATCATCGCGGCCTGCGCCCGGCCTTCGGTGACCGCCGCGAAGGCGTCCTCGAAGGTGGGGCAGGGGAGCGGCGTCCAGTCCGGGTAGGCCTCCGCGCAGATGATGTGCGAGTTGGCGCCGGGCTCGCCCTGGTAGCTGATGGTCTTCGGATCGGTCATCGGATCGTCAGTTGAGGCGGCGGGCGCCGAGCAGGGCGCGGGCGCGCTCCAGGTCGGCGGGGGTGTCGACGCCGAGCGGCAGGTCGTCGACGATCGCGGCGTCGATGCGCATCCCGGCCTCCAGGGCGCGGAGCTGCTCCAGCTTCTCGCGGGTCTCGAGCTCGCCCGGCGGCAGCGCCATGAAGCGCGTCAGCGCCCGGCGGCGGTAGGCGTAGAGGCCGATATGGTGGAACAGCGGCCCGTCGCCCCACGGAGCGCGGGCACGGGTGAAGTACAGCGCGCGCAGGCGCTCCGGCCCGACCGTGTGGCCGACGAGCTTGACCACGTTCGGGTCGTCGGCCTCGGCCGGATCGGTGATCGGCGCGCACAGCGTCGCGATGTCGACCGCCCGGTCGGCGAGCAGCGCCACCGCCGCGCCGATGGCGCGCGGGTCGATCGTCGGCAGGTCGCCCTGCACGTTGACGACGACGTCGTGGTTCCCCTGCGGGTCGACGATCTCCAGGGCCTCGGCGAGCCGGTCGGAGCCCGACGGGTGGTCGGCCCGCGTCATCACCGCGACGCCGCCCACCGCCTCGACCGCGGCGGCGATCTCCGCGGTGTCGGTGGCGACCACCACCGGGCCGATGCCGGCCTCGACCGCGCGGCGCCAGACGTGGACGATCATCGCCTCGCCGGCGATCAGGGCCAGAGGCTTGTTCGGCAGGCGCGTCGCCGCGAGGCGGGCGGGAATCAGGACGAGGGGATCGGACATCCGTCGGCGATCTCGGGCGAGCGACTTTGAGGCGGCGATTTGGGGCCAGCGATCCGGCCGCGGACGGGTGCTTAACAGGCGCCCGCCGCCTTGTCATCGAAGGCGCCGGCGCGCGGTCGTACGCCCCGCTGGGTGTACGCCAAACGCCCCGCGGGGGCACGCCACAGGCCCGGTTCGGGCACCCGAGGGCGCCCGGGCGCGTTGGGTGGCGGGCGGCGTGCGACCAATCGTGTGGCCGTCGTCACCCGATCCGCCATTGTCAAGGTCGGCTTGGAGCGGCTAAGCACCCTCGAAATCTTCCAAAGTCCGGCGCCGGCACGCCGGGCGTGGGCCGGCCCGCCGCGCAGCGCGACAGGAGTTGAAGAGAGCATGGACTCGTTCGAGCTGAACAAGGTGGCCGGTGCGGTCCTCGGCGCCCTGCTGTTCGTGGCCGGATCGGGCTTCGTCGCCGAGCTGATCTACCACCCCAAGCCCGCGGGCAAGGCCGGCTACGACCTGCCGGAGGCCAAGGAAGAGAGCGCCGCCGCGCCCGAGGCCGCCAAGGTCGAGCCGATCGCGGTGCGCCTGGCCTCGGCCAACGTCGAGAAGGGCCAGGGCGGCACCAAGGCCTGCCAGGCCTGCCACAGCTTCGAGAAGGGCGGCCCGAACAAGGTCGGCCCGGACCTGTGGGAGGTGGTCGAGCGCAAGAAGGGCGGCCACGAGGGCTTCGAGTACTCGGCCGGGATGAAGGAGAAGGGCGGCGCCTGGACCTACGCCGACCTCGACGAATTCCTCACCAGCCCGAAGGCCTACGTGAAGGGCACGAAGATGGCGTTCGCCGGCATCTCGTCGCCGCAGGAACGCGCCAACGTCATCGCCTACCTCCACACCCTGTCGGACAGCCCGAAGCCGCTCCCGGTGGCCGAGAAGGCGGCGGAGGCCAAGCCTGCGGACGCGGCCAAGCCGGCCGACGCGGCGAAGCCCGCGGACGCCGCCAAGCCCGCCGAGAAGCCGGCTGATGCGAAGGCTGCCGAGAAGCCGGCCGACAAGCCGACCTCGGAGAAGCCGGCCGCCGGCAAGGCCTCCGAGGGCAAGGACAGCCCGGCCAAGCCCGCCGACGTGAAGACCGACAAGCCCGTCACCGAGAAGCCGCCGGGCGCGCCCGCCGGCGCCGGGTCCGAGAACCGCAACGCGGTCGAGCAGAAGTCGGCGCCCGAGAGCAGCGGGCCGTCGCCCTCCTCCGACACGGCGCCCGCGCCGACCGCGCCGCCGGCGCCCGCGACCACCGACGCGCCGGCCAAGGCCGACCCTGCGGCCGAGCAGAAGGCCCAGGACCTGAAGGCCAACGGCAGCGTGCAGGGGGTCCCGGCCGACAAGCCGCAATAGCCCGGCCCGAACGGGATCGGACGACGAAGGCCGGGCGGCGACGCCCGGCCTTTTCGTTTCCCGCCGCGACGGTCGGCCCCGTCCGCCATGCGCCGGCGCGTGTTGACCCGCGGGGCGATCTGACCGCAAACCCGACCCCACACGGCCCGCCCGGTGCGCCCCGCACCCGGACGGCCCATCGCGATCACCGCGTCGCGACCCCACCCTCGCGAACAAGGACGCGACCCGTGACCCTGTCTCCCCCTCCGAACTCGTTCCGCACCGGCCCCGACGAGCGCGGCCGGTTCGGCATCTTCGGCGGCCGCTTCGTCGCCGAGACGCTGATGCCGCTGATCCTCTCCCTGGAGGAGGCCTACGCCGCGGCGAAGGCCGACCCGACGTTCCAGGCCGAGATGGACGGCTACCTGAAGCACTATGTCGGCCGGCCGAGCCCGCTCTACTTCGCCGAGCGGCTGACCGAGCATTGCGGCGGCGCGAAGATCTACTTCAAGCGCGACGAGCTGAACCACACCGGCTCGCACAAGGTGAACAACGTGCTGGGGCAGATCCTGCTCGCCCGGCGGATGGGCAAGAAGCGGATCATCGCCGAGACCGGCGCCGGCCAGCACGGCGTCGCCACCGCGACCCTCTGCGCCCGGTTCGGCCTGACCTGCGTCGTCTACATGGGCGCCGTCGACGTGGCGCGCCAGGCGCCCAACGTCTTCCGGATGAAGATGCTCGGCGCCGAGGTGATCCCGGTCGAGTCCGGCACCAAGACCCTCAAGGACGCGATGAACGAGGCCCTGCGCGACTGGGTCACCAACGTCGCCGACACGTTCTACTGCATCGGCACGGTCGCCGGCCCGCATCCCTATCCGGCGATGGTGCGCGACTTCCAGTCGATCATCGGCCGCGAGACCAAGGAGCAGATGCTGGAGGCCGAGGGGCGGCTGCCCGACTCGCTCGTGGCCTGCATCGGCGGCGGCTCGAACGCGATGGGGCTGTTCCACCCGTTCCTCGACGACCGCGAGGTCGAGATCTTCGGCGTCGAGGCCGCCGGGCACGGCGTGTCCTCCGGCCTGCACGCGGCCTCGCTCTCGGGCGGCCGGCCGGGCGTGCTGCACGGCAACCGCACCTACCTGCTGATGGACGACGACGGGCAGATCGCGGACGCGCACTCGATCTCGGCCGGCCTCGACTATCCGGGCATCGGCCCCGAGCACGCGTGGCTGCACGAATCCGGCCGCGTCACCTACCTCTCGGCCACCGACCAGGAGGCGCTGGGCGCGTTCAAGCTGTGCTCGATGCAGGAAGGCATCATCCCGGCGCTGGAGCCGGCCCACGCGCTGGCCAAGGTGCTGGAGATGGCCCCGAACAAGCCCGCCGACCACCTCATGGTGATGAACCTGTGCGGCCGCGGCGACAAGGACATCCCGCAGGTGGCGGAGATCTTTGGGACGAAGCTCTGAGGCGGCCTCGTCTCGCGGACAGGGTTTCGCAAAACATCCCCTCCGTCGTTCCGGGGCCGCGCAGCGGAGCCCGGAATCTAGAAACGGCGAGTCAACAAGTCATAGAGTCGATGGGTAGTAGGTCGGTTCGAAATCCGACTTCGAACGGTTGAGGCTCGCGTTCCTGTTCCGGTCCGTCGCGCGATAACTAACGCTGGCGTATACTTGCCGCCGATCAGGAGATGGGTATGGCCGAGCAAGCATCAAGCTTTGTGCGCGACTGGATCGCTTCGAATATCCGAAATGATCCCGCTCGGTGGGACGCCCGGCTAGATGATTGGGCTGCTGATGAGGTTGAGAAATTGAGGGCTGCCGCAAAGACAGCGGGCCTCGATCTGAGCGATCCAGAGCTTGATGGCGATGTGCTGCACGACGAAATAGCCGCAGCTATTGAGAACATCTACGACCGCGACGCCGGTGGGATTAAGTATTAGCCATGCCCACGGGACCAAAGGCCAGACGCGCCCTACCGACACAAACGGCAACGCCGTAAAAGCAATGCGCATCGTTACTGCAGAAGAGCCGGAGAACTTCGGCCTGACCAAACCCAAGATGAATGAGGCTGCGGCCGAGATGGGTTGAGACAGCTGCTGCGCGATCGGCAGGTATGCCGGCAGAACGTTGGGCCGAGAGATCGCACGAAATGCGGTCACCAAACGATAGGCGAAGTCGCGAGGGTGTTGACTTTTTGATACGAATGTCGGCTTCTGTAGGAAATTGCACTCCACTACAGGCACCGACATGGCCGCGGACAACCCAGCCGAAATTTTTATCGACGAGGAATTTCCTTCGACGATACGCCCCCTCATCCCATCCGCTCTGCGCCGTGCGTATGCGACTGCCGACAGAACTATCGATCAGAACGTTTATCTATCGACTCCGGGTGGTCAGTATCAGCGCGGCGATCTTATTATGTTAGCCGTGTCGTTCGAACTTGAGCGATTGGTCAAAACCGGTGACCTACCCTTCGACGGTAGTTGGGAGAACTATGCTCGGCCTACGGGCAAACATTTCGTAATTAGAACAAATCGCGCTCTGATTACAGCTAATCAAGTCGAAGATGCTAGCAAAAAACCACGCAAAGCTGTTTTCCGTGCAAATTTTGAGGAGTCCAATCAATCTCTATTGTTTGAAGACGATGAAGCAGAGCGCCGCAGAAAAATTGAGCAAGCAATCTTAGATGGTGAGCGGCGGTCATTGCACATACTTCATGGATATCAAGATCTCAATTTCGCACACATCGCTTACCCAAGCCCGGACAAAAATGGTCACATATTTCGGACCAATAATTTGATGCGATTGCCGCACGTGGCGATCGGCATGTTGACCCCACCCGAAGGTCCTACGGAGTCACCAGACCCTGAGATCATCGAGAGCATCGAACGGCATTTTCGTGACAATGACTAAGGTTTTATCTTTCCCGGATCGTAGTTCTGGCTTCTCTCCTGCTCGGCTAGTCGAAGCCCGGCTCGCCAAGCAGAAGTCGCGTGCCGAATTAGCGCGAGAGATAGATCTTAGTGGGCAAGCTATTGGTCACTATGAGACTGGCGAACGCCGTCCAGACATGTCTGTAATTATCCGTATCGCAAGCGCGCTAGAACAACCCGTTCCGTTTTTTCTAAAGCCAAGCCCTTCTATTGAGCGCCATCAAGGTACTCGCTATTTCCGTAGCGTGGGCGCTCGATCCAATAAGCTTAACTACGCTCTTGACGTCAGGGCTAAATGGCTCTGGGAACTGGTAAACCTCGTTGGATCCGAAATTCGTTTTCCGGCGCCCAATTTGCCCGATATTCTCCCTCCAGAGCACGGCATACATTACACTCTTGAAGAGTTGGAGAGTGCTGCAGAGCGCGTCCGGAGGCACTGGGGGCTAGGTGACGGTCCAATTGCAAATGTCGTAGCGCTGTTCGAGACTCATGGCGTAATAGTTACAAGACTCAGCTTAATATCAGACGATGTAGACGCCTTTTCATGCTGGATCGAAAAGCGTCCTTACATTTTGCTTGGCTCCGAAAAGCAGTCAAGTTGTCGATCAAGATTTGATGCAGCCCATGAGCTTGCTCATTTGCTACTTCATCGCGATATAGCACAAGAAGATTTAGAGGAAAAATCCGTCAGAGAACGCATAGAATTGGAGGCTCATGCTTTTGCTGCAGCGTTCCTATTTCCTCGCGTGGCGATGATGCGTGAGTTTTTTTCAACCCGTTTAAGTCATCTTAAAGGACTTAAATTACGGTGGCGAGTTTCGATGCAGGCAATCGCACACTGGGCAAAACGGCTCGGAATTATCGACGATTATCAGTATGTGTTGTTTAGAAAACAGATCAGCTCAAATAAGTGGAACAAAATTGAGCCGCTTGATAGAGAAATACCCATTGAAATGCCGCAATGGCTCCTCAAGTGCTGGCGCCTTTTTGCTGCAAGGCGCGCCTTACCCGCTCAAGGCGTAGAAGATACAATTGGCTTTTCGCTTAATCTGATTGCGAACTTATTTGGCGCACCTGGGGAAACTAGCCTGCTCACGAGATCGGTTGTCGCAACTGGATAGCGGCGCGTCATACTTGACGCAAAAAAAGTTCGGTTTCAAACTGAGACACTATCAGCCAACGGCAGCTCTGGATTCCGAGCTCGCCGTCGGCGCCGCGGAATGACAGGGTCGGGGCCGCTTACCCGGCATCGGACACCCTGCCCCTACACCACCACCGTGATCGCCTGCGCCGCCCGCGTCAGGCCGGTGTAGAGCCACCGTGCCCGGTGCTCGCGGAAGGCGAACGATTCGTCGAACAGCACCACCTTGTCCCACTGCGAGCCTTGCGCTTTGTGCACGGTGAGCGCGTAGCCGTAGGTGAACTCGTCGGTCTCGCGGCGCAGGAACGCCGGGATCTCCTCCTCGGACCCGGAGATCACGGCGCGTAAAACCTTGATGTCGACGGCGCGCTTGCGCGTGCCCCCGTCGTCCTCGGGCACCACGTCGAGGCGGATCGTGTCGGGGCGGGGCGGGGCGCGCAGGGCCTGCACGGTCCAGGTCGAGCCGTTGAGCAGGCCCTTGGTGCGGTCGTTGCGCAGGCAGACCAGCTTCTCGCCCACCGCCGGCATCGGGTCGACGTGGCCGGCGAGCTCCCGCAGCCGCCCGTTGTAGAGCCGGCGGGTCTTGTTCATGCCCACCAGCACCTGGTCGCAATCGAGCACCTGGGTCGGGTCGATCGACCGGCGCGAGACCACGCGGCTGGCGCCGTACGCGCCGAGCTCGAGTCGGCCGCCCTCGCGCACCGTCATCGCCATGCGGACGATCGGGTCGTCCTTGGCCTGGCGGTGGACCTCGGTGAGCATCACGTCGGGCTCGGCCTCGGTGAAGAAGCCGCCGCCGCGCACCGGCGGGAGCTGGGCCGGGTCGCCGAGCACCAGCACCGGCTTGTCGAACGACAGCAGGTCGTGGCCGAGGTCGGAGTCGACCATCGAGCACTCGTCGATGACGATGAGGTCGGCCTTGGCCGCCGGCCCGGCGCGGTTGAGGGAGAAGGCGGGGCCGCCCTCTTCCGTCTCCTTGGTGCGGTAGATCAGCGAGTGGATCGTCGCGGCGTCCGCGCAGCCCTTCTGCCGCATCACCGAGGCCGCCTTGCCGGTGAAGGCGCCGAACACGACGGAGCCCTCGACGTCGTCGGCGATGCGGCGGGCGAGCGTGGTCTTGCCGGTGCCGGCGTAGCCGAACAGCCGGAAGACCTGGGCGGCGCCCTTGTCCTTGCGCCAGGCCGCGATGGCCTTCAGCGCCGCGTCCTGCTGCGGGGCGAAGTGCTTGGGCGTGTGCGAGTGGTTGGGCAAGTGGTCGGGCAAGTGGTCGGGCAAGTGGTTGGATAGGTCCTCGTGCAAGGGCTTGTGCAAGGGCTTGTGCTTGTGCGCGTCCTCGGCGCGGTCGTCGCTCACGGCCAGCGCACGGTGGGTGGCAGCGAGGACAGGATCGAGGCGACGTTCCCGCCGGTCTTCAGGCCGAAGATCGTGCCGCGGTCGTGCAGCAGGTTGAACTCGACGTAGCGCCCGCGCCGCACCTGCTGCTCCAGCCGGTCCTCCTCGGTCCACGGCGTCGCGACGTTGCGCCGGACGATCTCGGGATAGGCCGCGAGGAAGGCGCCGCCGACGTCGCGGGTGTAGGCGAGGTCGGCCTGCGGGTCGCCGGTCCAGTGGTAGTCGTAGAAGATCCCGCCGACGCCGCGGGGCTCCTTGCGGTGCGGCAGGTAGAAGTACTCCTCGCACCACCGCTTGTACCTGTCGTAATCCGCAGCAGGAGCGTGGGCATCGCACGCCGCCTTGAGGCAGGAGTGGAAGTGCTGCGTGTCGGGGTCGTCCTGCGTGCGCCGGCGCTCCAGCACGGGGGTGAGGTCGGCGCCGCCGCCGAACCACGTCTTCGTGGTCACCACGAAGCGGGTGTTCATGTGCACCGTCGGCACGTTCGGGTTCCACGGATGCGCGATCAGCGAGATGCCGGTGGCGAAGAAGCGCGGGTCCTCGGCGGCCCCCGGCATCTGCGCGCGGAATTCCGGCGCGAACTCGCCGTGGACCGCCGAGACGTGGACGCCTGCCTTCTCGAACACCCGGCCGTGCAGCATCGCCATGGTGCCGCCGCCGCCCGGGAGGCCGGTGTGGTCGGTGCGCTCCCAGGGGGTCTTCTTGAAGGTCTGCGCAGCGTCCGGCGCGTCCGGGTGGAAGGGGCCGCTCGCGTCGGCCTCCAGCGTTTCGAGCGCGGCGACGATGCGGTCGCGCAGCGTCGTGAACCACGCGGTCGCCTCGGCCTTGAGCGCCGTGATGTCGGCCTCGGGCAGACGGGGGAGGGCGGGTGTGTCCGGCATCGTCATGGAGGCGGATGTCCCATTCCGCTCACCCGCCGTCAATTCACCGACGGCGAAACCGGGCCGCACCCCTCGCTTGACTTCGAGCACGCTCGAAGTCGTAGCCTCCAGAACATCGTGCCGAGGGCCAAAGGGTCCCAGGAGCACGGGGTGCATGCGGATCGGCGAACTCGCGCGACGCTCTCGGCTGACGGGCCACACCATCCGCTACTACGAGCGGATCGGGCTGCTGCCGTTCGTTGGCCGCGATGCCTCCGGGCATCGGGACTACGACGCGTCGATCCTGACCTGGATCGGCTTCCTCGACCGCCTCAAGACCACCGGCATGCCGATCCGGACGATGCTCGAATACGCGGCCCTGCGGCAGGCCAGACCGGCGACGGCCCCGGACCGCAGGCTGCTGCTCGAACGGCATCGCGTGCAGGTCCGCGCGCACGTCGCCGCGTTGCGGGAGGCCCTGACGGTCCTGGACACGAAGATCGCCGGCTATGCCGACACCACCGAAGGGATGAACGATGACGACGGACCAGCAGAACCCGACGACGGAAAGCCGCTACGCGCGCGGCGCCCGCGCGCTCGCTGAGATCGACGGGAAGGGCGGGGAGCACGTGGTGGCGGCGCTCGCCGACATCGCGCCGGACTTCGCCCGCTACCTGATCGAGTTCCCGTTCGGCGACATATACAGCCGCCCCGGCCTCGACCTGCGGTCGCGCGAGATCGCCACGATCGCGGCGCTGACCACGCTGGGCAACGCCGCCCCGCAACTGAAGGTGCACATCGCGGCGGGGCTGAACGTCGGCCTGTCTCGCGACGAGATCGTCGAGACCATCATGCAGATGGCGGTCTATGCCGGCTTCCCGGCCGCCCTCAACGGCCTGTTCGCCGCCAAGGAGGTCTTCGCGGCGCGCGCGACGGCCTGAAGCCGACCGCGCGCCGCGACCACCGGATGCGGTGGGGTTCGCGATCAGCCGATCTGCTGGCTCTGGGCGCCGCTGTCGGGGCGTGCCGGGCCGAGCACCGGCTCCTGGCCCATCGGCGCGTTCTGGACGACGTTGTAGACGCCCTTGCCGTCGAGCGACGGGCCGCTGGTCCAGCGCCCCTCGGGGGCCGGGGAGCCTTCGACGCCGGTGGCGAAGAAGCTGTAATTGTACTTCTGGTGCTCCTCGCTCTGCGGGAAGCTGTTCGGGATCGGCAGCGAGCCCTCGTAGCCCCCCAGCTCCTCGATCACCGCGAGCCATTGCTGCTGGTGCATCGTGTCGCGTGCGATGAGGAAGCTCCACATGTCCTTCATGCCGGGATCGTTGGTCGCGTTCGACAGCCGGACCGCGAGCACCCGCCCCGTCGTCTCGGCGGCGACGTTGCAGTACATGTCGGCAGCGAGGTTCCCGCTCGCGTAGACGTGGCTCATGTCGAAGGGCACGCCCTCGCAATTAGCCGGGAAGGCGGCCATGCCGGTCGAGAGTAGGTGCCGGTGCAGCATGCCCTCGACCACGTGGCGCGGGTTCTCTCCGCCCATGACGGCGCCGACCACCTTGTCGGCGACGCCCGCTTCCTGAAGCTTGGTCGGCGCGTTCTCGAGGTTCATCGCGACGGCGGTCGCCAGCATCTCGATATGGCCCATCTCCTCGGTCGCCGTGTTGAGGAGCATGTCCCGATACTTCGTCGTCGGCCCGCGGGAGCCCCACGCCTGGAAGAAGTACTGCATGCAGACGCGGATCTCGCCCTCGATGCCGCCGATGGCCTGCTGCAGCATGCGCGCGTAGACCGGGTCCGGGCTCTCGACCTTGACAGGATACTGGAGCCGCTTGTCGACATAGAACATATGTTATTTCCTTCGTGGAAAGTTGAGTGAACGACAAGCAAAGATGATCCCGCGCCTCTCGACGCGAAGTTCGCTCGTCTTACCCCCTGAAACCTTGGTTTTCTGAATCGGTTCACGCCGTCACGGCAGAAATATCCTCCGCCGCCCCGCGTCTCTCGCCTGCTTCACCTGCCTGCGCGGGCCGCAGGAGACCGTTCGCCCTCTGGAGGTGCGGCGGGCATCGCGTGCGGTTCAGGGCGTGAGACCAGCCCTTAGGACGACCCCTTGCGCGGTCCCTTGCCCGGCTCCTTGCCGGATCGCCTCGCCGCAGATCATCGCCGCGGCCACGGCGACGTTGAGCGAGCGCATGCCCTCTCGGATCGGCACCACCACCCGCGCGTCGGCCGCCGCGTGGACCGCCCCGGGGACGCCGGCCGATTCGCGCCCCATCAGGACGCAGTCGCCGTCGCGGAAGGCGAAGTCCGTGTAGGGCAAGGCGCCCGCGGTGGTGGCGAGCACCAGGCGGATGCCCTCCTGCACGCGCCACGCCGAGAACGCCGCCCAGGAGCGGTGCCGGGTGATCGCGACGTGGTCGAGGTAGTCCAGCCCCGAGCGGCGCAGGTGCCGGTCGGACACGTCGAAGCCCGCCGGCTCGATGATCTCGACGGCGAGCCCGAGGCAGGCCGCCATGCGCAGCAGCGTGCCGGTGTTCTGTGGGATGTCGGGCTGGTAGAGCGCGAGGCGGAGCATGGCCAAAGGGGATATCCGCTCCGGCCCCGCCGACCAATCCGCCTCGGCGAGGCTGGCCGACCGGCGCCCGCGCATGGCAGCCCCGACGCGCTGCGGCATCGCCTCCCGCTTGGCCGGGACCGCGGCGCGCTTACATGAGGATCACGCCTCCCCGACGCAAAGCACCCGCAAAACCATGTTCCTCGACTGGCTCGAGCGCCGCATCGACCCGTTCGCGCCCTTCGACGCGGAGCGGATGCCGCCCAGCACCGTGCTGGGCTTCGCCGCGTTCTACCTGCGGCCGATGCGGGCCGCCCTCGCCGCCCTGTTCGTCATCGCTGTGGTGGCGGGCACGGTCGAGGCCTCGCTCTACCTGCTGATGCGCTGGTTCATCGACCTGATGAACGGCGCCGACCGCACGACCCTGCTGCAGGAGCACGGGCTCGGGCTGGCGCTCGCCGCCCTGTTCCTCGTGGTCGTGCGCCCGATCACGATCTGGCTGCACGAGGTCGCCTCGAACCAGCTCATCGTGCCGCAGACCACCAACCAGGTCCGCTGGCGCACCCACCTTTATACCCTCGGCCACTCGCTCTCGTACTTCCAGGGCGACTTCGCCGGCCGCCTTGCCAACCGCATCGTGCAGGTCGGCCCGGCGGTGCGCGAGATCGCGGTCGTGTTCATCGACACCTTGCTCTACGTGGCGATCTACGCGATCACCGCGGTCGGGCTGTTCTCGTCGATCTCGGTGTGGCTGGCCCTACCGGTCGTCGTCTGGATCGCGGCCTACGCCGCGCTGACGGCGTGGTTCGTGCCCCGCGCCCGAGAACGGTCGCACCGCACCGCCGAGACCCGCTCGGCGCTGGTCGGCCGCGTGGTCGACAGCTACACCAACATCCTCACCGTCAAGCTCTTCGCCCGCGACCGCGAGGAGCGCGCCGCCGTGCGCGAGGCGATCGACAGCAACATTCGGACCTACCTGCACCAGTTCCGGCTGGTGACGCTGACGACGACCCTGCTCGGCATCCTCAACAGCGCCCTGCTGCTGGCCACCGGCAGCCTGTGCCTCGTGCTGTGGCAGCGCGGCGGCATGACGACGGGGGAGGCCGCCGCCGGCCTCGCCCTGGTGCTGCGCCTGCTCGCGATGTCGGGCTGGGTCATGCAAACCGTGCGCGGCGTGTTCGAGAACGTCGGCGTGATCCAGGAGAGCATGCAGACGATCAGCCGTCCGCACGGGCTCGTCGATGCGCCCGACGCCGCCGTGCTGAAGGTCGCGGGCGGCGACATCCGCTTCGAGAACGTCGGCTTCCATTACGGGCGTGGCGACGCCAACGTGATCGAGAACCTGTCGCTCCACATCCGGGCCGGCGAGAAGGTCGGCCTCGTCGGCGTCAGCGGCGCGGGCAAGACCACGATCACCTCGCTCTTGCTGCGCCTGCACGACGTCGAGAGCGGCCGCATCACCGTCGACGGCCAGGACATCGCGCGCGTCACGCAGGATTCGCTGCGCGGCGCCATCGCCATGGTCAGCCAGGACACCTCGTTGCTGCACCGCTCGATCCGCGACAACATCGCCTACGGCCGCCCCGACGCGACCATGGACGCGGTCGCCCGCGCCGCCGAGCTGGCGCATGCCGACGCCTTCATCCACGACCTCGTCGATCACAAGGGCCGGCGCGGCTACGACGCCCAGGTCGGCGAGCGTGGGGTGAGGCTCTCGGGCGGCCAGCGCCAGCGCATCGCCATCGCCCGGGTGATCCTCAAGGACGCTCCCGTGCTGATCCTCGACGAGGCGACGTCGGCGCTGGATTCCGAGGTCGAGGCGGCGATCCAGGAGAGCCTCGACACCCTGATGCAGGGCAAGACCGTGCTCGCCATCGCCCACCGGCTCTCGACCATCGCGGCGCTCGACCGCCTCGTGGTCATCGACGAGGGCCGCATCGTGGAGGAAGGGACGCATGCCGAGCTGATCGGCCAGGGCGGTCTCTACGCCCGCCTGTGGGAGCGGCAATCGGGCGGCTTCCTGCCCGACCGGGCGCCCAAACCCGAGGCCCGTCAGATTTCCGACGCGTTGCCGGGGTAGGTCTCGTCGATCACGCGCGCTTCCCTCCCCCGCGGCGGGGGAGGGTGGGCCTCGCGTGAGCGAGGGTCGGGAGAGGGGAACCAACCTCTCCGGATACGGTGCTCCCCTCTCCCGACCCGCTTCGCGGGCCACCCTCCCCCGCAGAGGGGGGAGGGAAGGTCGGCTCTGAGCAACGTCCAAATCGAGAGACCAAGACATGCCGGCATTCGGCCTCGCGGCGTCCGCCGTTGAGGGACGGCCCCCGTTTCGCCGGCCCTGGATCACGGAGCTGCGCGCGACGCTCGCGCTCGCCGCCCCCCTCGTCTTTACCAATCTCGCCCAACACGGGCTGATCACCGCCGACACGGTGATGCTCGGGCGACTCGGAGCCTCCGAGCTCGCCGCGGCGACGCTCGCCACCAGCCTGTACTTCATCCTGTTCATCTGCGGCATCGGCCTGACCTCGGCGGTGGCGCCTCTGATCGCGGAGGCGCTCGGGCGCGACCGCACCGATTCGGACGCCGTGCGCCGCATCGTGCGCGCCGGCTTCTGGGCCGCGACCCTCGTCGCGATCCCGCTGATGCTCGGCCTGTGGCACACGCAGGCGTTGCTCGAAGCGATCGGCGAGCCGCCGGCGCTGGCCGAGGCCGCCGGCCGCTACATGCGGGCGCTGCAATGGGCGATGTGGCCGGCTCTGCTGTTCATGGTCATGCGCGGCGCCTTCGCGGCGCTGGAACGCCCGAACTGGCCGCTGGCCGCCAGCCTGTTGGCGTTACCGGTCAACGTCGGCCTCGGGATCTGGCTCGCCTTCGAGGGGCCCGGGCGCCTCGGCATGGGCTTGGTCGGGGTCGGCATCGCCACCACCTGCGCGGCGTCCTTCACGCTCCTCGTGCTCGTCGCGGTGATCCTACGCGACCGCGGCCTGCGACAGTACCGGCTGCTCCATCGGGTCTGGCGCTTCGATGCGGCGCGGCTCTCCGCCCTGTTCCGCCTCGGCCTGCCGATGGCGGGAACAGGCCTGGCCGAGGCCGGGCTGTTCGAGGCGGCGGTGCTCGGCATGGGCCTGTTCGGCGCGGCGCAGCTCGCCGCGCACGCGGTGGCGATCCAGATCGCGGCGCTCTGCTTCATGGTCCCGAACGGGGTCGCGCAGGGCGCCACCGTGCGCATCGGCCTGCGGCACGGTGCGCACGACCGCGCCGGAGTGCGGCTCGCCGGCCGCGTCGCGCTGGGACTCGGCTTCGGCTTCATGCTGGTCTGCGCCAGCCTCCAACTCGGCGCGCCGCGCCTGCTGATCGGGCTGTTCCTCGACGTCGACGCACCCGCCAACGCGTCGGTGATGCCCTACGCGGTGGGCTTCCTCGGCTTCGCGGCCATGTTCGCCGTAGCCGACGGGGTGCAGTCGGTCGCCCTCGGCATGCTGCGCGGCCTGCAGGACACGAAGGTGCCGATGTGGATCGCCGTCGGCGGCTACTGGGGCGTCGGCGTGCCTGCCGGCGCGGCGCTGGCCTGGGGCGCGGGGCTGCAGGGCTACGGGATCTGGCTCGGCTTCTGCGCCGGCCTGTTCGTGGTGGCGGTTCTGCTCACCGCGCGCTGGCGCCGGCTGACCGCCCTACCGCCGGCGCGGTAGGACGACACGATAGGAAGGCCGATCCGTGTCGCGAGGAACGCCGCTCCGTGTCGCCCTACCGCGCAGCTTGGCTTGACTTCGGGCGACGTGCGGTCGCATTGCACAGATTAGAACGATGATGCTCTGGTCCACCCTGCGCGGGCGGCCCGACGCGTCGGGCGTGCCCGGAATTCCATCCGCTCGGGAGCGCTCCACCGACCCGCCCGACGGCACGACACCGGGCGACGGCACACTGGGAGATTGACGACCTTGGCGAACACCTCCGCCGCCGCGTCCACCGGCACAGCCGCCCCGGACGGAACCCGCCGCGACTTCATGTTCCTAGCCACGGGCGCAGGCCTCGCGGTCGGCGTCGGCGCCGTCGCATGGCCCTTCGTCGCCTCGATGGCACCGGACGCCGCGACCATCGCCGCCGGCGCGCCGATCGACGTGGACCTGACCCCGATCACCGACGGCCAGATCGTCAACGTGTTCTGGCGCGGCAAGCTGATCTTCGTCCGCAAGCTCACCGAGAAAGAGGTGACGGACATGAAGGCGATTCCAGAGGGCCAGCTTTCCGATCCGGCCCCCTTCGGCGCGCGGGTCAAGAAGGGCCACGACCAGTGGCTCGTGGTCTACGGCAACTGCACCCACCTCGGCTGCGTGCCGATCGGCCACCAGGGCAACTTCGAGGGCTGGGCCTGCCCCTGCCACGGCTCGCAGTTCGACGCCGTCGGCCGTGTCCGCCGCGGCCCCGCCCCGATCAACCTTCCGATCCCGCCCTACTCCTTCCAGACCGACGCGAAGATCCGCATCGGCGAGGAAGCCAAGGCCGCGGCCTGAGACACGAGGGACATCCCATGAGCGCTCACGCCAACGCCTACGTCCCCAAGAGCCGCGTCGCGAAGTGGTTCGAGGCGCGCCTGCCCATCGTCGGGCTGGTGCATTCCTCGTTCGTCGCCTTCCCGGTGCCGCGCAACCTGAACTACTTCTGGACCTTCGGCGCCATCCTGATGGCGTTCCTCGGCATCCAGATCGTCACCGGCGTCTGGCTCGCCATGCATTACGAGCCCTCGGCGACCCAGGCGTTCAACTCCGTCGAGCACATCATGCGCGATGTGAACTACGGCTGGCTGCTGCGCTACGCACACGCCAACGGCGCTTCGATGTTCTTCGTCGCCGTCTACGTGCACATCTTCCGGGCGCTGTATTACGGGTCGTACAAGGCCCCGCGCGAGGTGCTCTACATCCTCGGCGTGATCATCTATCTCCTGATGATGGCCACCGCCTTCCTCGGCTACACCCTGCCGTGGGGCCAGATGAGCTTCTGGGGCGCCACCGTCATCACCAACATCCTCGCCGCGATCCCCGTGGTCGGCGACACCATCCAGAGCCTGCTCTGGGGCGGCTATTCGGTCGGCAACCCGACGATCAACCGCTTCTTCTCGCTGCACTACCTGCTGCCATGGATGATCGTCGGCGTCGTGGTGCTCCACGTCTGGGCGCTGCACGTCACCGGCCAGAACAACCCGACCGGCATCCCGATCAAGTCCTCGAAGGACGCGGTGCCCTTCACCCCCTACGCCACGATCAAGGACGTGTTCGCCGTGGTGGTGTTCATGATCCTGTTCGCGTGGTTCATCTTCTACCAGCCGAACTACCTCGGCCACGCCGACAACTACGTCCCGGCCAACCCCGCCGTGACCCCGGCCCACATCGTGCCCGAATGGTACTTCCTGCCGTTCTACGCGATCCTGCGCGCGGTGCCCTCGAAGCTCGGCGGCGTCATCCTGATGTTCTCGGCGGTGCTGATCCTGGCGCTCGCGCCCTGGCTCGACACGTCGCGGGTGCGCTCGTGCAACTACCGCCCGATCTATCGCCAGTTCTTCTGGCTGTTCCTCGCGGTCACGGTCATCCTCGGCTGGCTCGGCGCCAAGCCGCCGGAGGGCGGCTACGTCATCGCCTCGCAGATCTGCACCTTCTACTACTTCGCCCACTTCCTTCTCGTCATGCCGATCGTCGGCCTGATCGAGACCCCGAAGGCGCTGCCCGGATCGATCCTGGAGAGCGTCACCGGGCCGGGCAAGCAGGTGAGCGGGTCGGGGATGCCGGCGGGCGCCGCCGCGGCGCCGACCACCAAGGGCTGAGGGCAGGACCGGAACCGACGATGAAACTCTCGAGCCTTCTCGCCGCCTCCCTGCTGGCGCTTTCCCTCGGCGCCCCGCTGGGCTCCTCGGCGGCCTCCGCCGAGGACGCCCACGGCGGCAACCAGCCGCCCCGCCTGAAGTGGAGCTACGCCGGCGTGTTCGGCCGGTTCGACCAGGCCCAGCTCCAGCGCGGCTTCCAGGTCTACAAGGAGGTCTGCTCCGCCTGCCACTCGATGAAGCTCGTGGACTTCCGCAACCTCGCGGAGGAGGGCGGCCCCGACTTCTCGGAGAGCCAGGTCAAGGCGCTGGCCGCGACCTACCAGGTCAAGGACGGCCCCAACGACGCGGGCGAGATGTTCGAGCGGCCCGGCCGCCCGGCCGACAAGTTCCCGCCGCCCTTCCCGAACGACCAGGCGGCCGCCGCGGCCAACGGCGGCAAGGCGCCGCCGGACTTCTCGGTGCTCGCCAAGGCCCGCACCTTCGAGCGCGGCTTCCCGTGGTTCATCACCGATGCGCTCCCCTTCGTGGGCTATTCCGAGCAGGGCGTGGACTACATCCACGCGGTGCTGAACGGCTACGAGGAGCCCCCGAAGGGCACCGAGGTGCCGGACGGGGTGCACTACAACAAGTACTATCCCGGCCACCTGATCGCGATGCCGAACCCGATCAGCGACGGGCAGGTCACCTACGCCAAGAACGAGGCCGGCCAGCCGGTCGTGCCGGAGACGGTCGACCAGTACACCCGGGACGTCGCGGCCTTCATGGCCTGGGCCGCGGAGCCGCACATGATGGCGCGCAAGGCGCTCGGCCTGCGGGTGATCCTGTTCCTGATCCTGCTCTCGGGCCTGCTCTACTACGTCAAGAAGCGCGTCTGGGCCGACGTCGGCGGCGAGGTCCACGGCCTCCAGCCCGAGCTGCACAAGGCGGGCTGATCGCGCGATCGATCCACGGACGACCGAACGGGTCCCTCGCGGGGCCCGTTCGCGTTTTTGCGCCGCACGCGGATCGTGATAGCGGGTCGCGGAGATCTCGACCTCGCCGAGACCTGCGCGGGTCCCTTCTCCCAGGGGGAGAAGGACAGGATGAGGGGCGTGAGCTTTCCGGAGAGATCACGGCCCTCACCCCAACCCTCTCTCCCTGGCAGAGAGAGCTCCGTCGCGGATCCCGTACCCCACCAGTCTCAACGGACGAACGACATGACGGCAGCGGTGCTCGGTGTGATGGGCGGGTCCGGGGTCTACGACCTGCCGGGGCTCGAGGACGTGCGCGAGGAGCGGGTCGCCTCGCCCTGGGGCGAGCCGTCCGACGCCCTGCGGATCGGGCACGTCGGCGACACCAAAGTGGTGTTCCTGGCCCGGCACGGGCGCGGGCACCGGCTCTCGCCCACCGGCATCGACTACCGCGCCAACATCGACGCGATGAAGCGGGCCGGCGTCACCGACCTCGTCTCGCTGTCGGCCTGCGGCTCGTTCCGCAACGAGCTGCATCCGGGCCTGTTCGTGCTCGTCGATCAGTTCGTGGACCGGACGGTGGGGCGTCCGTCTTCGTTCTTCGGCAACGGCTGCGTCGCCCACGTCTCGCTCGCCCACCCGGTCGGCCCGAACCTGCAGAAGCGGATCGCGAACGCGGCCGAGGCCGAGGGGATCGCGGTGCACCGCGGCGGCACCTACGTCTGCATGGAGGGGCCGCAATTCTCCTCGCTCGCCGAATCGAAGAGCTACAAGGCGCAAGGGTTCGACGTGATCGGCATGACCAACATGCCCGAGGCCAAGCTCGCCCGCGAGGCCGAGATCACCTACGCCACCATCGCGATGGTCACCGATTTCGACTGCTGGCATCCGGGCCACGACGCGGTCGACGTGGCCGCCGTCGTCGCAGTGGCGCGGGCCAACGCCGACAAGGCCGCCCGCCTCGTGGCGCGGCTCGCCCGCGACCTGCCCGCGACCCGCGAGGATTGCCCAGCGGGCTCGCACCGGGCGCTCGACGGCGCGATCATGACGGCGCCGTCCCACCGCGACCCGGAGCTGCTGGCCAAGCTCGACGCGGTGGCGGGGCGCGTGCTCAACGGTTGAGCAGCCCCTTTCCCCGGCGACGGCTTCCGCACTAGAAGGCACCAAAGCCGGCCGCGTCGGCCCGGCCAACGAAAAATCACGAAGCCCATGCGCAGCGCCAGCATCAGCCGGAAGACGGCGGAGACCGACGTCTCGGTCTCGATCGACCTCGACGGCACCGGCAAGATCGGGATCGCCACCGGCGTCGGCTTCCTCGACCACATGCTGGAGCTCTTCGCCCGGCACGGGCTGTTCGACGTCGAGGCCCGGGTGACCGGCGACCTGCACGTCGACCAGCACCACACGGTGGAGGATTGCGGCATCGCGCTGGGCCAGGCCTTCGCGAAAGCGCTCGGCGACAAGCGCGGGATCGCGCGCTACGCCGACATCCACATGCCGATGGACGAGACCCTGAGCCGCGTCGCGATCGACATCTCGGGCCGGCCGTTCCTGGTGTTCCGCACCGCGTTCCGCGTCGAGAAGATCGGCGCCTTCGACACCGAACTGGTGCGCGAGTGGTTCCAGGCCTTCGCCATGAACGCCGGCATCACGCTCCACGTCGAGACGCTCTACGGCGACAACGCCCACCACATCGCCGAGAGCTGCTTCAAGGGGCTGGCCCGCGCCTTGCGGAAGGCCGTCGCGGTCGATCCTCGGGAGGAGGGGCGGGTGCCCTCGACCAAAGGTTCGCTTTAGGTCGGGGTTCGCTCTGGGCCGGGGTTCGCTCTAGGGTTACCGGCGCGTTCGCGAAGGTTGCGCCAGTTCGAAGGCGTGACGGGGGAGGAAGAGGGTCGCCATGAGGATGCGCAGCTACACGCTCCATCTGCCGCACGAGGCCCGCCCCGGCGAGGCGCACGACCTGGACCGGGCGCAGCTGGTGCCGGACGGGTTCTCAGGCACGGCCTTCGCCTTCTCGGTCCTGTGGTTCCTGTATCACCGCCTCTGGCTCGCCGCCCTGCTCGTCCTCGCCGGGCTCGGCGCCACGGCCCTCGTCGGCTACGGCCTCGGCCTGTCGCCGGCGGCCGGCACCGTCATCACGCTGCTGGTCCTGGTCCTGATCGGGCTCGAGGCGTCCTCGCTCCGGCGCTGGACGCTTGCCCGCAACGGCCGGCCGGCGCGCGACGCGGTGGTGGCCTTCAATGCCGACGAGGCCGAGGCCAAGGCGATGACGCGCTGGCTCGACCCCGCCCGCACGCCGAGTGTGCGAACCTCGACCGAGTTCGCCGGCGCCCGCGCGGTCGAGCCGGTGATCGGCCTGTTCCCGGCGCAGGGCGGCCGGTGAGCGTCTTCAAGGGACAGAGACCGTGAGCGCCGAGACCGTCGCGATCATCGATTACGGGTCGGGCAACCTGCACTCGGCGGCCAAGGCCTTCGAGCGGGCCGCCCGCGAAGCCGGCCTGCCTGAGACCCGCATCGTCGTCACCGGCGATCCGGATGCGGTCGCGCGCGCCGACCGGATCGTGCTCCCCGGCGTCGGCGCCTACGCCGACTGCCGCCGCGGGCTCGACGCCGTCCCCGGCCTCGTGGAGGCGATGGGCGAGGCGGCGATCGGATCGGGGCGCCCGTTCCTCGGCATCTGCGTCGGCATGCAGCTCATGGCCACCCGCGGCCTCGAATACGAGACCACGGACGGCCTCGGCTGGATCTCGGGCGACGTCGGGCCGATCCGGCCGTCGGATCCCGCCTTGAAGATCCCGCACATGGGCTGGAACACCCTGGCGCCGGCACGCGACCATCCCCTGCTCGACGGCATCCGCACCGGGCCGGACGGGCTGCACGCCTACTTCGTGCACAGCTTCGCCCTCAAGGCCGATCGCCCGGACGAGGTCGTCGCCGAGGCGGAATACGGCGGTCCCGTCACCGCGATGGTGGCGCGCGACAACCTCGCCGGCACGCAATTCCACCCGGAGAAGAGCCAGAATCTCGGGCTGGCCCTGCTCGCGAACTTTCTGCGCTGGCGTCCGTAGATGCCGCGTCCTCCATCGACCGCCCAGAAGAAACGAGCGTCCGCGTGATCCTGTATCCGGCCATCGATCTCAAGGAAGGACATTGCGTCCGGCTCGTGCAGGGCGACATGGCGCAGGCCGTGGTGTTCAACGACGACCCGGCCGCGCAGGCCCGGGCGTTCGCCGACCAGGGCTTCTCCTGGCTGCACGTGGTCGACCTCGACGGCGCCTTCGCCGGCGCGCCGATGAACGCGGCCGCGGTCGACGCGATCCTGGCCGAGATCGACATCCCGGTGCAGCTCGGCGGCGGCATCCGCGAGATGCGGACGCTGGAGGGCTGGCTCGAGAAGGGCGTCGCCCGGGTGATCATCGGCACGGCAGCCGTGCGCGACCCGGCCTTCGTCCACGAGGCGGCGCGGCGCCATCCGGGCAAGATCGCGGTGGGCATCGACGCCAAGGACGGGCGCGTCGCGGTGGCGGGCTGGGCCGAGACCTCCAGCATGACGGCGGAAGACCTCGGCCGCCGTTTCGAGGATGCCGGCGTCTCGGCGATCATCTACACCGACATCGCCCGCGACGGCATCCTGAAGGGCCTCAACATCGAGATGACGGTGGCGCTCGCCGAAGCCGTGAGCATCCCGGTGATCGCCTCGGGCGGCCTCGCCTCGATCGAGGACGTGCACCGCCTGCTCGAGCCCGATTGCGCGATGCTGGCCGGCGCCATCACCGGCCGCGCCCTCTACGACGGCCGCATCGACCCGCGGGCGGCGCTGTTCGCGATCAAGGCCGCGCGCGGCAACGCCGCCTCGTGATAGTCTCGCCCGGTCAAGGATTTGCCGGGAGGCTGCGATGACGGCTTTGGCGAAGGCGGCGCGACCGGCGGAGGCCGGAACGGCCTACGCGGACGATTTCTACACCTGGACGCAGGAGCAGAGCGCGCGCCTCCGGGCCGGCGACCTGACCGCCCTCGATCTGCAGAACCTCGCCGAGGAGATCGAGAGCTTGGGCAAGAGCGAGTTCAACAGCCTCGTCAGCGCGTGGCGCGTCCTCCTCCTGCACATGCTGAAGTTCGATCATCAGCCGGCGCGCCGAACGCGGTCCTGGACGCTGTCGATCAAGGAGCAGTGCAAGGAGGCATCCTTCGTGCTGAAGGACAACCCCGGCCTCAAGAGCCGGTTGGACGAGGCGCTCGAACGCGCCTACGACACGGCCCGGTTGAAGGCGGCGCGGGAGACCCGGCTGCCCCTCGCGACCTTCCCCGAGACCTGCCCCTACACCCGCGACGAGATGCTGACGCGTCCCTTCGCGATCGACCCCGACGACACGACCGCCTGAAGGGCCGCCCCCGTGCTCAAGACCCGCATCATCCCCTGCCTCGACGTCAAGGACGGCCGCGTCGTCAAGGGCGTGAAGTTCCTCGAGCTGCGCGACGCGGGCGATCCGGTGGAGGCGGCCAAGGCCTACGACGCGGCCGGCGCCGACGAGCTCTGCTTCCTCGACATCACCGCGAGCCACGAGGCGCGCGGCACCCTGCTCGACGTGGTGAGCCGCACGGCGGAGGCCTGCTTCATGCCGCTCACCGTCGGCGGCGGCGTGCGGGCGGTGACGGACGTGCGCGCGCTGCTGCTCGCCGGCGCCGACAAGGTCGCGATCAACACGGCGGCCGTGAACGACCCCGACCTCGTGGCGCGGGCCGCGGAGAAGTTCGGCGCGCAATGCGTCGTGGTGGCGATCGACGCCAAGCGCACCTCGGCGCCGGGCGAGCCGGACGCGTGGCAGATCTTCACCCATGGCGGCCGCACCCCCACCGGCCTCGACGCGATCGCCTTCGCCCGCACGGTGGCGGCCAAGGGGGCGGGCGAGCTGCTCGTCACCTCGATGGACCGGGACGGGACGCGCTCGGGCTACGACCTCGCGCTGATCCGCGCCATCGCCGACGCGGTGACCGTGCCGGTGATCGCCTCTGGCGGCGTCGGCGGGCTCGACGACCTCGTGGCCGGCGTCGCCGAGGGCCATGCCAGCGCGGTGCTGGCGGCCTCGATCTTCCATTTCGGGCAGCACAGCGTCGCCGAGGCCAAGGTGCACATGGCGGCGGCCGGCCTCGCCATGCGGCTGGACGCCTGAACCCGGTCCCATGCGGTGAACCCATTCCCATAGCAGGGCCTGGGCATGGCACGATCCGGAACCATTTTTCCGACAATTCCGGCCGGCCGTCGCGGAAATGCGGGTGGCGACGCGCTCCTGCGCCGGCTCCCCGCTTGCCCGGCGCCCGCCGTTGACGCAGGTTCCGGCGACGGCATCGTCGCCTTCGAACCCTGCCGCACGGGTCTTGTATGTCCGCCTACACCCTCGACGACCTCGCACGCCTCGTGGCGAGCCGCGCCGGCACCGCGCCCGACCAGTCCTACACGGCCAAGCTGCTCGCCGGCGGCCCGGCCAAGGCCGCCAAGAAGCTCGGCGAGGAGGCGGTGGAGGCCGCCATCGCCGCGGTGCAGGGGGACAAGGCCGGCCTGACCAACGAGGCGGCGGACGTGCTCTACCACCTCGTCGTGCTGCTGCGCGCCGGGGGCGTCGAGCTGTCGGCGGTGATGGCGGAGCTGGAACGCCGCACCGCGCAGAGCGGCATCGCCGAGAAGGCGTCGAGGCCGCCGGCATGAAGGCGGCCGCGCTCGCCCCCGGCCAGAATCCGGTGACGGGGCAGAACCCGGTCACGGGCGACGGGCCCGAGCGGATCTCGCCCTATCGCCTGTTCAGCCGCGAATCCTGGGCGCAGCTGCGCGCCGACACGCCGCTCACCCTGACGCAGGAGGACGTGGAGCGCCTGCAATCGCTGAACGACCCGATCTCGCTGGAGGAGGTGGTCGCGATCTACCTGCCGCTGTCGCGGCTGCTCTCGCTCTACGTTGCGGCGAGCCAGGGGCTGTTCAAGGCGACCCAGCGCTTCCTGATGGCCGAGCGCGAGACCAAGGCGCCCTACATCATCGGGCTCGCCGGCTCCGTGGCGGTGGGCAAGTCGACCACGGCCCGCGTGCTCACCGCGCTGCTCGCGCGCTGGCCGAACACCCCGAAGGTCGACCTCGTCACCACCGACGGGTTCCTGCTGCCGAACGCCGAGCTCGCCGCGCAGGGCATCATGGACCGGAAGGGCTTCCCGGAAAGCTACGACACCGCCGCCCTGCTGCAGTTCCTGCACGACGTGAAATCGGGCCGGAAGCGCGTGACCGCGCCGCTCTACTCCCACCTCGTCTACGACCGGGTGGCCGGCGAGGAGCGGGTGGTGGAGAGCCCCGACATCCTGATCGTCGAGGGCCTGAACGTGTTGCAGCCGGCGCGCCTGCCGCGCGACGGCACCGCGATCCCGTTCGTCTCCGACTTCTTCGACTTCTCGATCTACCTCGACGGGCACGAGGACGACCTGCACCGGTGGTACGTGATGCGCTTCATGCGCCTGCGCCAGACCGCGTTCCGCGACCCCCGCTCGTACTTCCGCAAATACGCCGAGGTGCCGGAGGCGGAAGCGCTCGCCATCGCCGACCGGCTGTGGTCGACGATCAACTTGCCGAACCTGCGCGACAACATCCTGCCGACCCGCCAGCGCGCCAGCCTGATCCTGGCCAAGGGAGCGAGCCACCGCATCGAGAGCGTGGCGCTGCGGCGGTTGTAGGCCCCTTCAGGCGAACGGAAACGCGGCTTCCGCGACGTACGGCCCGCCGCCGGTCGAGTCGCGCGCGGAGTACAGCACCACCTCCGTCGCGGAGAAGCGCTGGGGCGTGAAGATCGGCGCCTGCGACAAGGCCATCGCCACCGCCTCGGGCGTGGCCTCGCGGCGCAGGCGCGCCAGCGTCACGTGCGGCACGAACTTGCGCCGCTCCGGCTCGGCGCCGGCCCTTCGGATCAGGCGCTCCTGCTCGGCCTGGAGGTCCATCAGGTCGGGGTTGGCCGCGACGCTGGCCAGCAGCGCGCGCGGCTTGTCGCCGCCGAACACCGAGAGGCCGTCCAGCACCACCGCGATCGCCCGGCGCGCCCGCATCTCGGAGAGCGCCTCCACCGCGTCCTCGGCCAGGGCGACCGGCACGTCGCCGAGGAAGCGCAGGGTGACGTGGTAATCCGCCGGCTCGATCCAGCGGGCGCCGGGCAGGCCGCCGCGGAACGGTGCCAACCCGGCGGCGATCTCCGGCGGGAGGGCGAGCGCCGTGAATAGGCGCGGCATCTCAGGGCGCCTTGGCTGGGAGGCGCCCGAGGAAGGCCTCGACCGAGGGCAGGATGCCGGCCACGATCACGTCGACGCCCTTGGCGTTCGGGTGGAGCCCGTCGTCGAGGGTGTAGGCCCGGTCGCCGACCATGCCGGCCATGAAGAACGGGTACAGCACGAGGTCGTATTTCTGGGCCAGGTCGGGGTAGATCGCGTCGAAGCGCGCGACGTAGTCGGGTCCGAGGTTGGTCGAGGCGCGCATGCCGGCGAGCAGCACCGGGATGCCGCGATCCTTCAGCCGCGCGACGATCGCCTCCAGCGCCTTCCGCGTCACGGCCGGGTCGGTGCCGCGCAGCATGTCGTTGGCGCCGAGTTCCAGGATCACGCCGTCGGTGCCGTCGGGGACCGACCAGTCGACCCGGTCGAGGCCGTTGGTGGCGGTCTCGCCCGAGACGCCGGCGTTGGCGACCGTCACCGTCCGACCTTTCGCCGCGAGCGCCCGCTCCAGCACCGCCGGGAAGGCGGAACTCGCCGGCAGGCGGTAGCCAGCGGTGAGGCTGTCGCCCAACGCCACCAGACGGATCGGCTTCGGCCCGGGCGGCGGGTCGGCTTTCGCCGGCGCGACGCCGGCCATCGACAGGACCAGCCCCGCTGCGGCAAACAGGGCCATCAGGATCGTCCTGCGCCGGCCGTCATGGCGTAGTTCCGTCGCGGTCGCCATATCGGCTCCACGAGCCTCGGTCGGCACGGGTCGTGCCGAAGCGCACCGAACGTTCGTCCGCCAACCGTGATCTCCGTCCCGCATGTTCGCCATCCCGCACAGATCGGCTCAGCCGTGACCGACGACAAGCCCTCTTCCAGCAAGCCCTCGCCGGAAATGCCCGCGTCCGGAACGCCGGCCATCGCCCTTTCCGGCATCGACCTCAGCCTCGGCCGGGGCGCCGCCCGCGTCCACGTGCTGCGCGGGATCTCCCTCGACGTCGCCCGCGGCGAGGCGGTCGGCCTCGTCGGGCCGTCGGGCTCGGGCAAGTCGACCCTGCTGATGGTGATGGCGGGGCTGGAGCGGCCCGATTCCGGCGCGATCCGAATCGAGGACACCGACCTCGGGCGCCTCGACGAGGACGCGCTCGCGCGCTTCCGCGGCCGGCGCATCGGCATCGTGTTCCAGGCCTTCCACCTCGTCCCGACGATGACGGCGTTGGAGAACGTCGCCCTGCCGCTGGAGCTGGCCGACAAGCCCGAGGCACAGGCCCGCGCCAAGCGGGAGCTCGAGGCCGTCGGCCTCGGCCACCGGCTGCACCACTACCCGGCCCAGCTCTCGGGCGGCGAGCAGCAGCGCGTCGCCATCGCCCGCGCCGTCGCCCCCGACCCGGCGATCCTGGTGGCCGACGAGCCCACCGGCAACCTCGACGAGGCGACCGGGCGCCAGATCGTCGAGTTGCTGTTCGCGCTCAAGCGCGACCGCGGCGCGACGCTCGTCCTCGTCACCCACGATCCGGGGCTCGCCCGCCTCTGCGACCGCACCGTGCGCCTGCGCTCGGGACGGATCGAGGAGCCGGTGGCGGCCTGATGCACGGCACCCTTTCCCGACAGGACCGGACGCCCCCCTCGCGCCTTCCCCTCACCCTACGGCTCGCGCTCCGCGAGCTCCGCGGGGGCTTGGGCGGGTTTGCGGTGTTCCTCGCCTGCATCGCGCTCGGCGTCGCGGCGATCGCAGGCGTCGCCTCGATCTCGCGCTCGCTGTCGGACGGCCTCGGGCGGGAGGGCAAGCGCATCCTCGGCGGCGACCTGAGCTACAGCCTGATCAACCGCGAGGCGACGGAACCCGAGCGGGCGGCCCTCGACGCGCAGGGGCGGGTGGACGTGGTCGCCTCGCTCCGCGCCATGGCGGTGGCGGGGGAGGGCGCGGCGCTCGTCGAGTTGAAGGCGGTCGATTCCGGCTACCCGTCGGCTGGGGAGCTCGTCACCGAGCCGCAGGCGCCGCTCGCCGGCCTGCTCGCCGAGCGGGACGGGATCGACGGAGCGCTCGCCGACCCCGCCCTCCTGACCCGCCTCGACCTCAAGGTCGGCGACAGGCTCACCCTCGCGGGCCGGCCCTTCGCCATCCGCGCGACCATCGTCTCCGAGCCGGACAAGATCGCCGGGGGGATCGGCTTCGGGCCGCGGCTCATCATGTCGCAAGACGCGTTGCGGCGGACCGGCCTCGTCCAGCCGGGCAGCCTCAACCGCTGGAGCTACCGGCTGATCCTGCCGGGCGCCGACGACGCGGGCCTCGACGCCGCCGCCGCGCGAATCGCCGCCGCGGCGCCACAGGCCGGCTGGGAGATGCGGGCGCGCACCAACGCCGACCCGCGCTTCTCCAAGAGCATCGAGCGCTTCACCCAGTTCCTGACGCTGGTCGGCCTCACCGCGCTGATCGTCGGCGGGGTCGGCGTCGCCAACGCCGTCAACGCCTTCGTCGAGCGCAAGCGCCCCTCGATCGCCACCCTGAAGAGCGTCGGCGCGCCGGGCTCGAAGGTCGTCGCCTTGTACCTGACGCAGGTGATGCTGATCGCCGGCCTCGGCACGGCGATCGGCCTCGTCGTCGGCGCCGCCTTGCCGTTCGTCCTCGACGCGCTGTTCCGGGACAGCCTGCCGCTGCCGCTGAACCCGACGCTGGCGCCGCTGGAACTGCTTCAGGCGGCGGCCTACGGGCTCCTGACCGCCCTGGCCTTCGCGATCACGCCGCTCGGGCGCGCCCACGACGTCCCGGTCTCGGGGCTGTTTCGCGACACCGTCGACCCGGCCGCCGCCCGCATCCGCCCGCGCTACCGACTGATCCTGGCGCTGGCGCTCGCCGCCCTGGTCGGTCTCGCCGTCGGCACCGCCTTCGACCGGCGCGTGGCCCTGATCTTCATCGCCGCCGCCGGCATCGCCTTCGGCCTGCTGCGCCTCGTCGCGGTCGGCGTGATGGTGCTCGCCCGCCGGCTGCCGCATCCCAAGCGCACCGCGCCGCGGATGGCGCTGGCCAACCTCCACCGCCCGGGCGCCCTGACGCCGGCCATCGTCCTGTCGCTGGGCTTGGGCGTGACGCTCCTCGTGACCTTGAGCCTGATCGACGTGAACGTGCGCCGCACGATCTCGGCGACCCTGCCCGCACGCGCGCCGAACCTGTTCTTCCTCGACATCCCGGCGGCCGACTCGAACGCCTTCCACGACTTCCTCGCGCGCCAGGCGCCCGCCGCCAAGATCGAGCGGGTGCCGATGATGCGCGGGCGCATCGTGGCGCTGGACGACGTGCCGGCCGAGAAGATCCGGCCGCCGGAGGACGCCGCCTGGGTGCTCGACGGCGACCGGGGCATCACCTACGCCGAGGACGTGCCCGAGGGCTCGAACATCGTCGCCGGAAAGTGGTGGACGGCCGAGGAGGCCAAGACCCCGCTGGTCTCGTTCGAGGCGGAGCTGGCCAGGAACCTCGGCCTGAAGGTCGGCAGCCGCGTCACCGTCAACGTGCTCGGCAGGAACCTCACCGCCACCATCGCCAACCTGCGCAAGGTCGAGTGGCGCAACCTCGGCATCAACTTCGTCATGGTGTTCTCCCCCGGCACGTTCCGCGGGGCGCCGCACTCGGACCTCGCGACGCTGACCCTGCCCGGCGGCACGAACGGACCGATCGAGAACCGCATCCTGCGCGACGTCGCCAAGACGTTCCCCTCCGTCACCAGCGTGCGGGTGAAGGACGCCCTCGACGCCGTCGGCGACCTCGTCGGCCGGCTGGTGCTGGCGATCCGCGGGGCGAGCGCGGTGGCGGTGCTGGCGAGCCTGTTCGTGCTGGCCGGCGCCATCGCCGCAGGGCACCGGGCGCGGCTCTACGACGCCGTGGTGCTGAAGGTGCTCGGCGCCACCCGCGGACGGCTGCTCACCGCCTACGGCCTCGAATACGGCGCGCTCGGCCTCGTCACCGCGTTGTTCGGGCTGCTGGCCGGGACGCTGGCCGGCTGGGTGATCGTCACCAAGGTGATGCGCCTCGACTTCGTCCTCGACCTGTCGGGGGCGCTGGTGGCGGCGGCAGCCGCCGTGGTACTCGCCGTGGTGCTGGGGCTCGCCGGCACCTGGCGCATCCTCGGCCAGAAGCCGGCGCCGTACTTGCGACAATCGTAAGATGCGGCAATCCTGATGCGCGACGAAGTATGACCGAACTTTAATCCCAGACTTCGTGAACAAAATTAACGGCCGCGGATTCACCAAAAGCGCTTTTCCAAGCTCTACCGGGCTCTTGTGCGGGGCGGCCGAAAGCAACATATTCCAACCCGAGGCGCTCGACGGCGCCAGAGGTCCCCTGCGTGGGCCTCGTCTCAAACACCACGCACGAGCGAGCCTTCCGAGGTCACTCCCATGGCATTCGACAACTCTCCCTTCCGCTACGGCGCCCAGGCGCCGTCGCAGGCCGGCACCCAGGTCGCGTTCGACCAGGGCCTGCGGACCTTCATGCTCGGCGTCTACAACAACATGGTCGTGGGCCTGGGCATCTCGGGCCTGGTCGCGCTCGGCCTCAACATGGCCGCCACCACCGCGACCGCGACCGGGCGTCTCGCCCTGACGCCGTTCGGCCAGACGCTCTACAACAGCCCGCTCAAGTGGGTCCTGATGTTCGCGCCGCTCGCCTTCATCCTCGTCTTCTCGATGCGGATGGACCGGATGTCGGCCTCGTCGGCGCGGACGATGTTCTTCGCCTTCGCGGCGGTGATGGGCGCCTCGATGTCGACGCTGCTGCTGGTGTTCACCGGCGCCAGCGTGGTGCGGGTGTTCTTCATCACCTCGGCGACCTTCGGCGCGTTGAGCCTCTACGGCTACACCACGAAGCGCAGCCTCTCGGGCATGGGCTCGTTCCTGATCATGGGCCTGATCGGCATCATGATCGCCTCGATCGTCAACATCTTCCTGGCCTCTTCGGCGCTGCAGTTCGCCGTCTCGGTGCTCGGCGTGCTGATCTTCGCGGGGCTGACCGCCTACGACACCCAGAAGCTGAAGGAGATGTATCTCTCCAGCGGCTTCGACGGCGAGGCGGCCGCCAAGATGTCGGTGAACGGTGCGCTGACGCTGTACCTCGACTTCATCAACATGTTCCAGTTCCTGCTCTCGCTCCTCGGCGACCGCCGCTAAGCGAATTCCGAACCGGACGAACGAAAAAGGCCCCGGCGGGAATGCCGGGGCCTTTTTCATGCGCGCGGTGGCTTCCTCTCCCGAAAAGGAAAGGGATCGGGCTCGGGCTCACACCGCGCGCAGGGGCTTCTCCAGCACCGCGAGCACGCGGGCGAGGTCGGCGCCGCGCTTGAGCACCACGCCGGTGGCGGCGACCACGGCGTAGGCGCCCTGGCGGCGGGCGAGCTTGGGGTCCTTCTCGATCCGGTAGAGCGGCATCTCGGAGGTGCGGCGGTAGATCGAGAACACCGCCTTGTCCCGACGGAAATCGAGGGCGTAGTCGCGCCATTCGCCCTCCGCGACCCGGCGGCCGTAGAGGTTGAAGATCGTGCGCAGCTCGTGCCGGTCGAACGCGATCTGCGGGGCGGTGGACGGGCTGGGGAAGGGCACCACGCGGGCCGTCGACTCGTCTGTCCGGATCTCGCCGCTTGCGCGCTCGCTCATCGTCCCTCCGCCGTGGGTCCTGCTACCGATCGTTGAGGATGGGCCTCGGGCGGCCGGCCCGCAAGGGTCCCGGACAAGGCCGCGTTCACCGATTCGTTCGTTGCGGACAGGACACGCCCAAGAAACAAATGCCGCGGTTTCGCCCCGATCACGCCTTTTCCGGGCCGTGTTGCGACTCGACAACGAGGGCCGAACCCTAGTCGGGTCGTGCCCCGACGGTCGTCCGCATCCCGAGCTCCCCAGCCCGCGGGCGTCACCGGACCGCACGACGCGACATCCCAGAGGTTTCGAGACCCAAGGACTTCAGGCCGCCCGCAAGGGCGGCCTTTTTTGTTCGCGCCCGGCGCGCTGAGCAGGAACGCGCAAACCCTGCCGAAACCCGCTATGAGGCGGGCCGACCATGACCGACGCCCGCCCGCCCCGCTTCGACGACGACTTCCGGCAGGCGCTCGACGACCTGTTCGCGTGGCGCCGCGACGTGCGCCGCTTCCGCGCCGACCCGGTGGACGAGGCCCTGCTGCGCGAGAGCCTGGCGGCGGCCCATCGCAGCCCGTCGGTCGGCAACAGCCAGCCGTGGCGCTTCGTGCGCGTCGCCGACCCCGCCCGCCGCGCCGGCGTGGTCGCGAGCTTCGAGCGCTGCAACGCCGACGCGGCCCTGCGCTACGACGACGAGACCCAGGCGCGCTACCGCGCCCTGAAGCTCGCGGGCCTGCGCGAGGCCCCGGTGCACCTCGCCGTCTTCTGCGACGACGCGACGGAGGCCGGCCACGGCCTCGGCCGGGCGACCATGCCGGAGATGCTGCGCTACTCCGTGGTCGGCGCCGTGCAGACCTTCTGGCTCGCGGCGCGCGCCCGCGGCCTCGGCACCGGCTGGGTCTCGATCCTGGAGCCGGCCCGGATCGGGACGCTGCTCGACGTGCCGGAGAGCTGGCACCTCGTCGCCTACCTCTGCGTCGGCCTCCCCGTGGAGGAGCACGCCGACCCCGAGCTCGTGCGCCACGGCTGGCAGGCGCAGGACGCGACGGCCGCGCGTCTGTTCGAGCGGTAAAGCAAATCCTTCGACGAACGTTCGCCTTTGTCGAAAGGACATCGAGCGCTTTTTACCGTCTTCCGCGAAGAGCGTGAGCAAACCCGCAGTCCTCGAAGGACGAGCTGGAACGCAGAGCTTGGCCGTGGATTACTGCTGCAGCGAACGGTCACGCTCTGCGAAGGAAATCCCCAGATGTCGGTCAGGAAATACGTGTCCACGGGCCTCGGCGGCGCGATGCTGGCCGGCCTCGTGGCGACGCCGGTGGCGGCGCGCGAGGTGGTGCCGTTCGCGGACGGGGCGATGCCGGGTTCGGTGGTGATCAGCGTCTCGCAGCGCCGGCTCTACCTCGTCAACGGCGACGGCACTGCGATCCGCTACCCCGTCGCGGTGGGGAAGCCCGGCAAGCAATGGTTCGGCACCAAGGCGATCGACGGGAAGTACGTGCAGCCGGCCTGGTCGCCGCCGAGCGAGGTCAAGCGCGACAACCCGCGCCTGCCGAACCTGATCGCCGGCGGCTCGCCGCACAACCCGATGGGCGCCGCGGCGATGACGCTCTCGGGCGGCGAATACGCCATCCACGGCACCAACCGCCCGAGCTCGGTCGGCACCTGGGCCTCCTACGGCTGCATCCGGATGTACAACCAGGATGTGGTCGATCTCTACGACCGCGTCTCGGTCGGCACCCCGGTCTACGTGACGCGCTGAGGATTGGCTCCAGAACCCCGCAAGATCAGGCGGCGGCCGGCGCCGTCGCCTCGATCGCCGTGAAGGTCTCCAGGATGTGGTAGGTGTGCACGGTCCCGGCCGGCACGCAGTAGGAATCGCCCGGCTCGAGCGCGACCGTCCGGTCCTCGAGCACCAGATTGGCCCGGCCCGAGATCACGTAGCCCACGGTCTCGTAATCGGACGTGGTGCTCGGCTTGTCGTCGGCCGGCGGCTCGTCGCGCCACATCCGCATGCCGACCAGCTCGCCCTTCGCCAGCGCGACCTCGCCGTGGGCGCCGCTCGGCGCATCCTTGCTCGATACCTTGGTGATCATCGGGGGCCTCGTCTCGCACTGCGCTTCGCGAGCCCAACAGCAGGCTCGCCCGGTCGTTCCGGCGGCTTCGCGCGACCAACGGCCCCGTCTGGTCGGAACTTGCGATCAGAAGTCGACGGCGAGCCCCTTCACCTCCCAGTCGTCGTAGCGCACCGGTTCGAGCCCGCCGCGCCCGAGGCGCTCGGGGGCCGCCGAGACCGCCGCCGCCCGCGCGT
>NZ_VRUT01000090.1:0-21033 GCF_008039465.1 Methylobacterium sp. WL120
GGGTCGACGAGCGCGCGGCCCGCCGGGACCGCAACGGCGAGGGCGCCGGTGGTCTCCGGGTCGGCCGAGGCGAGCGCCGCGACCGGCACCGTGGAATCGAGGCTCGAATCGGAGCGCGGGAAGTAGCTCGGGGCCGGGCGGGCGGCCTCCGCCGCACGGCCCTGGAACAGTTTGGCGACGCCCTCCGAGAGGGCGCCCTGGCGCCGGTCGGTCTGGAACAGGGTGCGCAGGTCGCCGCCCATCGCGGCGTAGGCGCTGGCCGCAGCCGGCGGCGTGGCGAGCGCGACGCTCTGCGTGAGGCCTGTGACGTCGCTCGGCGCCGTGCGGCCTGAGCCCACCGCCGAGAGGCTGGCATAGAGTTCGGCGGTGGTGCGCGGCCGGCCCGTGCGGTCGTAGAATAGGCCGCGGTTGGCGGCGGCCGCCTCAGGCATGTCGAGGGCTGCGGCCCGGTCCGGCGTCGCGCGGGCGGCGGCGATCAGCGTCGTCGCGCCCTTCGCCCCGAGTACGTGGGCGGCGTAGAGGTCGCCCGAGGTCGGCTCGCGCCCGAGCGCCACTGAGAGCGCCTCGCCGTTCTTCTGGGTAAAGGCGCCCGCGAGCGAGGCGGCGATCTTGGGATCGCGCCGAAGGTCGAGGATCGCCTGGCGCTGGCCGGCATCCGCGACCGTGTAGCTGCCGTCGGGCCGCGCCACGATGGCGTCGGCGTAGGTTTGGAGGCCGAGCTTCGGCCCGGCCGACTTCATCACCCCGAGCCAGGTCTGCTCGATGAATTGGAACAGGCCGGTGGCGGTCGAGGTGCCGGCCCTGGCCGAGGGATCGAGGGCGGATTCGCGTTGCGCGGTGGCGAGCAGGTAGTCGAAGCCGACGCCGCTGCTCTGCGCCCCGTCGCGGATCGCGTCGATCACGCCGCCCTGTGCGCCCGAAGTGCCTTGCGCGCCCGAGGTCCCTTGCGCGCCCAAAGCCCGCGGGGGCGCCGCGGCTGGTTGGGGGCTCGAAGGCGTGGTGAACAGGAACATCGGTCGCCGCTTCGAGCCGCACGCGCCGGACGGGCGTCGCGCGAGGCGCCGCACGTGGCGCCCCGGATGACGCAACCCTTGGCCATCATGGTAAAGAAAGCCTAAATTTCCGATGCTTACGCTCCCATGCGCGACCTCTTGATCGCCTCGCCCACCGGCGGCCCACCTGACATCGCCCACGCCGACGCCCTGGTGCTGGCGCATCCTCCGGCCGCGGCGCTCGGTTGGCTGCCGGCTCTCTGTAAGGGAACGGCCCTCTACGTCCGCGTCGTGCCGGGCGCGGTCGACCTCGACGCGGCGCGGGCGGCCCCTCGCGACGGGTTCCATGGAGGCTTCGCGGAGACAGCCGAGGCGGCGGCAATCCTCACGGCGGTGTTTGGGCGCGGTCCGGGTCCCGGCTGTGGCCCTCGCAGGCCGCTACCCTTAGGGTGAGTCGACACCCCCCATCGAAGCCCCAGCATGCCGCATCCGCGACGCCTCGCCCTACCGACCTTCGCCGTCGCCATCCTCACCCTCGTCGCAGGGCCGGCCGCGGCGCGCCCCTTCACCGATGCGGCCGGGCGCGTGGTCGAGGTTCCGGATTGCGCCGCCCGGGTCGTGGCCGCCGGGCCGCCGGCGGCGGTGCTGCTCTACACCCTCGCGCCCGACCGGATGGCGGGCTGGGTCCGCACGCCCTCCCCGGCCGAGCGGCCCTACCTCGCGCCCGCGACCTGGGCGCTACCCGCCACCGGCCGCCTGACCGGGCGCGGCGGCACCGCCAACGTCGAGGCGGTGCTGGCCCTGAAGCCGGACCTCGTCGTCGACGTCGGCTCCACGGGGCCGACCTATGCGTCGCTCGCCGACCGGGTCCAGGCCCAGACCGGCATCCCCTACATCCTGCTCGACGGCGCCTTCGCCAAAACCGGCGAGACCTACCGGCAACTCGGCGCCGTGCTCGGCCTGGGGCCGGCCGCCGACGGGCTCGCGGCCTATGCCGACCGCACCGTGGCGGAGGTGGCCGAGCGCGTCGCACGCGTGCCGGAGGCCGAGCGGCCGCGGGTCTACTACGCCCGCGGCCCGCGCGGCCTCGAGACCGGGTTCGCCGGCTCGATCAACACCGAAATCCTGGAGGTGGTCGGCGCCCGCAACGTGGCCGTCGGCGGCAACGGCCTCGCCAACGTCTCGCCCGAGCAGGTGCTGGGCTGGAACCCCGACGTGATCGTCGCCCTCGATCCCGCCTTCCGGCCCGGCGACGACCCGATCTGGCGGGGCGTGAAGGCGGTGCGCGAGGGCCGCGTCTATCGGACCCCGACGCTGCCCTTCGCCTGGTTCGACGCGCCGCCCGGCGTCAATCGGCTGATCGGCATGCGCTGGCTCGCGCACCTGCTCTACCCGGCGCTCTTCCACGAAGACCTGCCCGCGATCGTCGCCGACTTCTACCAGCGCTTCTACCACGTCGCCCTCACCCCGGAGGCGAAAGCCGTGCTCCTCGACGGCGCCGTGCCGGCGCGCCGATGACGTGCGGCCCCGCGGCGGTGATCGCGGCTCCCGGCGCGCGTCGGATCTCCGCGGCGTTCCAGGCCTGCCTCGCCGTGGTCGGCCTCGGGCTGCTCGTCCTCCTCGCCCTCGCCGCTGGGAGATTCCCGGTGCCGGTCGCCGACGTGTTCGCGATCCTCGCCGCCAAGCTGTTCGGCACGGCGCCGGGCGACGCGACGGCGCAGGTGGTGGTGTTGCAGGTGCGGCTGCCCCGGGTCGCCGCGGCCCTCGTCGTCGGCGCGGCCCTGTCCTCGGCTGGTGCGACCTACCAGGGCCTGTTTCGCAACCCACTGGTCTCGCCCGACATCCTCGGCGTCTCGGCCGGCGCCGGGCTCGGCGCGGTGCTCGGCATCTACCTCGCCCTGCCGGTCCTCGCGATCCAGGCCATGGCCTTCGCCGGGGGGCTCGGCGCGGTGGCGATCGTCTACGCGGTTGGCGCGCTGGTGCGGCGGCACGATCCGGTGCTGACGCTGGTGTTGGCCGGCGTCGCGGTCGGCGCGGTGCTCGGTTCGGCCATCTCGCTGCTCAAGGTCCTGGCCGACCCCTACAACCAGCTGCCCGCCATCACCTACTGGCTGCTCGGGAGCCTGTCCTCCGTCACCCTTGGCGACGTGTTCGCGATCCTGCCGGCGGTCGGCCTCGGGCTCCTGCCCCTCGTCCTGCTGCGCTGGCGCATGAACCTGATGAGCCTCGGCGAGGAGGAGGCGCGGGCGCTGGGCGTCGAGACCCGCTGGCTGCGCCCGCTCCTCGTGGCGGCGGCGACCCTCGTCACCGCGGCGGCGGTGTCGGCGACGGGGGTGATCGGCTGGATCGGCCTGATCGTGCCGCACCTCGCCCGCGGCCTCGTCGGGCCGGACTTCCGCCGCCTGCTGCCGGCCTCGGCGCTGCTCGGGGCGGGCTACCTCGTGGCGGTGGATCTCGCCGCCCGCACCATCGCGCCGATCGAGGTGCCGCTCGGCATCCTCACGGCGCTCGCCGGCGCGCCGTTCTTCCTCTGGCTGCTGGCGGCGGGCAAGCGAGGCTGGTCCTGATGCTGTCCGTCGAGGCGTTGGCGTTCGGGTACGGCGCGCGCGAGGTCGGCGCGGGCGTGAGCTTCACGCTCGGGGCGGGCGAGGTCCTGTGCCTGCTCGGGCCGAACGGCGGCGGCAAGACCACCTTGTTCAAAACCCTGCTCGGGCTGCTGCCGGCGCAGGCCGGCCGCGTCCGCCTCGACGGCGAGGACCTATCGCGCTGGTCGCGCCGCCGGGTCGCGCGGGCGCTCGCCTACGTGCCGCAGGCGCATGCGGCGTTCTTCCCGTTCACCGTGCGGGCCGTGGTGCTGATGGGCCGCGCCGCCCGGCTCGCCCCCTTCGCCGCCCCCGGCCGCGCGGACGAGGCCGCTGCGGACATGGCGCTCGCGACCCTCGGGATCGGACATCTCGCCGACCGCATCTACACCGAGATCAGCGGCGGCGAGCGGCAGATGGTGCTGATCGCCCGGGCGCTCGCCGGCGAGCCGCGCATCCTGGTGATGGACGAGCCGACCGCGAGCCTCGATTTCGGCAACCAGACCCGCGTGCTCGAACAGGTCCGCCGCCTCGCGAAGACCGGCATCGCCGTGGTGCTCTCGACCCACGACCCCGGCCACGCCTTCCTCTGCGCCGACCGCGTCGCGCTGCTGCATGGTGGCCGCCTCGTGGCGTTGGGAACGCCGGAGGCGACGATCACGCGAGAGAGCCTGCGCCGCGTTTACGGGGTGGACGTGGCGGTGGTGCCCTTGCCGGAGCACGGGTGCTCGGTCTGCACGCCGATCCTGGCGTGAGGCCGAGCCGCGTCGATCTCGTTGCGAGGTCCGCATCGTCTTCACGCGAGCCGGCCTCCACCGCGCTGGAAAACGCTCCGGACCCGCCGTTCAGTCGACGGCGACCATCACGTCGGAGGCCTTCACCACGGCGTAGGCCTCGCCGCCGACCGTGAGCTTGAGGCTGTCGACGGCCTCGTTGGTGATCGCTGCGGTGACGATCTGGCCGGCGGCGATCTCGATCTTGACGTGCGCGGTGGTCGCGCCCTTCTCGACGGCGACGACCTTGCCCTTGATGACGTTGCGTGCGGAGATCTTCATCGAACGGCCTCTGTGGCTTGAGAAAACGTCATTTGGCGCCTTGGCCTGCCGGGATCACGGAGAAGCCCTGGGCCTCGAAGTACGGCCGGGCCGCAGCGCCCTTCAGGAAGTCGAGGAAGCGGACCGCGCCCTCGCCCTTGGCCTCGGCGGTCAGCGCGAACGGGTACACCACCGGCGGATGGCTGTCCTCCGGGAACACGGCGATGACCTTCACGCCCGGATCAGACTTCGCGTCGCTCGCGTAGACCACGCCGAGGGGCGCCTCGCCGCGTGAGACCAGGGCGAGCGCCGCGCGCACGTTGTCGGCCTGCGCCAGCCGCGGCTGGATCGTCCCCCAGAGCCCGAGCTTTTCGAGCGCCGCCTTGGCATACTTGCCGACCGGCACCGAGGCGACCTCACCGGTGGCCAGCCGCCCGTCGGGGCCGAGCGCCTTGGCGAAGGCGTCGGCGGTCAGGGCCAAGTCCGCCTCCTTCGCGTCCTTGGGCGCGACGACGACGAGGCGGTTGTTCAGGAGGTTCACCCGCGTGTCGGCCCGGACGAGGTTCTTCTTGGCGAGGTAGTCCATCCATTCGAGGTCGGCCGAGGCGAAGAGCTCCGCCGGCGCGCCCGACTCGATCTGGCGGGCGAGCGCCGACGAGGCGGCGTAGCTCGGCTTGATCGCGATCCCGGTCTGCGCGGTGAACGCCTTGCCGGCCTCGTCGAGGGCGTTCTTGAGGCTGGCGGCGGCGAACACCGTCACGCTCTCGCTGGCCTGGGCGGCGGAGCCAAGCAGCAGGCTGGCGACGAGGACGGCGCGTGCGAATCCGATCAAGGCGACCTCCGAGGCGGGCGGCCCGCAGCAGCGGCCGGGCGCTGACGCTATATCCTATCATATACAGCGATGGCCAGATCGAAACCGAGGATCGCAGGCGCTCGCACCGGCCGCGCGGTCCGGGGTAGGAACGGCGCTCGGGACGAGGGGAGCCGATGGCCAGGTTGAGCATCCGCGTCGATTTCGGGCCGGGGCACCGGCTTGGGCCCGGCAAGGTGCAGTTGCTGGAGACGATCGCCGCGCACGGCTCGATCTCGGCGGCCGGGCGGGCGCTCGGCATGTCCTATCGCCGGGCCTGGATGCTGGTCGAGGCGATGAATGCCGGCTTCGGGCAGCCGGTGGTCGAGGCGCAGGTCGGCGGGCGGAGCGGCGGCGGGGCGCGGCTGTCCGCCTTCGGTGCGGAGGTGGTGGAGCAGTACCGGGCGGCCGAGCGTGCCGCGACGGAGGCGGCCGCGCCCTTCCTCGCCCGCTTCGTCGCAGACCGATCCACTGGATGACTCTTCAGCCGGCCGCCAGCAGGGCGGCGGTGATCGCGTCCCGCTCGGCCGAGAGGTCGCCCTCGGCCACGGGGCGACCCGCTTGGGCGTACCAGTAGGCCGCGTTGTCCTGGCCGCCTTCGAGGCGATGGAGGTGGGCGTGGACCCAGGCGGCGTCCCGGCCGGAATCGTCCTGGACGAGTTTGTGGGCCTGGTCCCAATGCGCCGGGTCCTTGGCTGCCCACCACAGGGCCGCGAGCGCCGGCGCGTCCGGCGGTGCGTCGGCTTCGGTCGTGCGCGAGGCATCCTGCTTCGTCATCGTCCCCTCCGACCTGCGATGCACCGCAGGCCGGAGACGACGTCGGGATGGTTTCCGAGGTTCCGCTTTAGGCCTGCGCGAGCTGACGAAGGGCGCCGCGCCCCGCGTAGCGGCCCTGCGCGCCGAGGCCCTCTTCGATCCGGATCAGCTGGTTGTACTTGGCCAGTCTGTCCGAGCGCGCGAGCGAGCCGGTCTTGATCTGCCCGCAATTCGTTGCGACCGCGAGGTCGGCGATGGTTGCGTCCTCCGTCTCGCCCGAGCGGTGCGACATCACCGCGGTGTAGCCGGCGCGGTGGGCCATATCGACGGCGGCGAGCGTCTCGGTGAGCGAGCCGATCTGGTTGACCTTGATCAGGATCGAGTTCGCCGAGCCCTCCGTGATGCCGCGGGCGAGGCGATCGACGTTGGTCACGAACAGGTCGTCGCCGACGAGCTGGCAGCGGTCGCCGATGCGCTGGTTGAGCAGGCGCCAGCCCTCCCAGTCGTCCTCGGCCATGCCGTCCTCGATCGAGAGGATCGGGTAGGCGTCGACGAGCTTGGCGAGGTAGTCGACCTGTTGCTCGATCGAGCGCACGGTGCCCTCGCCCTCGTAGTGGTAGGCGCCGTCCTTGAACCAGTCGGTGACTGCGCAGTCGAGGGCCAGCACCATGTCGGCGCCGGGCTTGAAGCCGGCCGCCTGGATCGACTCCATCACGAAGTCGAGGCCGGCCTCGGCGGTCGGCAGGTTCGGGGCGAAGCCGCCCTCGTCGCCGACGTTGGTGTTGTGCCCGGCCTTCTTCAGCGCGCTCTTGAGGGTGTGGAACACCTCCGCGCCCATGCGCACGGCTTCCGCGATGGAGGAGGCCCCCACCGGCATGATCATGAATTCCTGGAAGTCGATCGGGTTGTCGGCATGCGCGCCGCCGTTGATGATGTTCATCATCGGCACCGGCAGCACCCGGCCCTGGACGCCGCCGACGTAGCGGTAGAGCGGGAGGCCCGAGGCTTCGGCTGCGGCCTTGGCCACCGCGAGCGACACGCCGAGGATCGCGTTGGCGCCGAGCCGCGCCTTGTTGGCGGTGCCGTCGAGCTCGATCATCGCTTCGTCGACTGCGACCTGGTCCTCGGCGTCCATGCCGCCGATGGCGTCGAGGATCTCGGTCTGGACCGCGTGGACCGCCTTGCGCACGCCCTTGCCGGCATAGCGGGTCTTGTCGCCGTCACGCAGCTCCACCGCCTCGTGGGCGCCGGTGGAGGCGCCCGACGGAACCGCAGCGCGGCCGAAAGAGCCGTCCTCCAGCAGCACGTCGACCTCGACGGTGGGGTTGCCGCGGCTGTCCAGAATCTCGCGGGCGGCGATGTTGGTGATCGCGGTCATGAAGGCTCCTCCCCCGTGGGCGCGCACGATCGGTGGCAGGCCCGGTCTCAAGGTCTCGTCGGTGCGGCTTATCCGTCAAGGCGCGGCCTCGGGCAAGGCGGGGCCATATCGTATGATGCGTCCCACAAGATGAATGCAAAAGACGCCATCGCGCGTAGTCTTCGCGAGCCCGCGCGACGATGCCACGAGCCGCACGCGGCCGAAGCATGCGCCAGCGTCGGATGCACCGCGGGAAGGCCTGCGGTAAGGAGGGGCATGACCGAAGAATCTCTGCAGCTGGGGCAGCCGACGCCCCTCCCCGCCGGCCCGCACGAGGCCCGTCTCGACCGGGTGCCGAACCCGCATCCCGACACCGACTACCTCGCCCGGTTCACTGTCCCGGAATTCACCTCGCTTTGCCCGGTGACCGGCCAGCCCGACTTCGCGATCCTGGTGATCGACTATGTGCCCGATCGCTGGCTCGTGGAGTCGAAGTCGCTGAAGCTCTACCTCGGCGCGTTCCGCAACCACGGCGCGTTCCACGAGGATTGCACGGTGGGCATCGCCAAGACGCTCGTGGACCTGCTCGGGCCACGCTACCTGCGGATCGGCGGCTTCTGGTACCCGCGCGGCGGCATCCCGATCGACGTGTTCTGGCAGACCGGCGCCCCGCCGGCCTCCGTCTGGCTGCCCGATCCCGGCGTGCCGCCCTACCGCGCCCGCTGAGAGAGGTCGGACCAAGAAAAAGGGGCGACCGGCATGGCCGGTCGCCCCAAAATTCGAGTCCGAGTTGGTGTGCCCTTAGTAGGGCGAGCCGTAGTAGCCGCCGTAAGCCGGGGCGCCGTAGCCGTTACCGTAGGCACCGTAACCGCGGTTGTAGCCGTAGGAGTCGCGGGCCGCGCCGGCAGCGATCGCACCAGCGGCGAGACCAGCGATGCCGAGACCGACGGCAGCACCCGTACCGATGCCGCGCCCGCCGCGGTGGCCATAGCCGTAGCCGCGACCGTAGCCGCCGCCATACCCGTGGCCATAGCCGCCGCGGTAGCCCGGCCGCGCGTCGGCGGTGGTGGCGGAGAAGACGCCGGCCGAGATGATCGCGGCGGTGACGAGGGCGAACTTGCGCATGATGATCCTTTCTCGATGATCCATCGAATTCGTAAGCTCAACGCTGGGGCGTCGCGATCGTTCCGAAGGTTCCGCCGCGCCGCCGCGCCGGAGGTGGAATCCGCGCCGGCATTCGAGGGAAGCGGAGACGCGGAAACACCGCGCTGCGTCCGCGTCAGCGGGACGTGTAGTCGCCGGCGCCCTTGGGCCGCTGCATCGCGAACTTCGCGTCCGGCCCGACCTTGAAGTAGTCGAAGTAGCCGCCGCGCTGGATCGGCTGCATCGCCGCCGTATCGACGAGGCCGTCCACGACGAAGCGGTCGTCGATGTAGATCGACACCACCTGCCCGATCACCAGGAAGTTGGCGGCTTCGCCGCCATCGAGCGGAACCAACGGAACGGTCTGGAGCCACCGGCATTCGAGGGCGGCTGCGGCTTCCGCCACCCGCGGCGCCCGCACCTTGCGCGACGGGGCCGTGGTCAGGCCGGCGAAGTCGAACTCGCTTTCGCCCCGCGGCAGGGGCGCCGACGAAGCGTTCATCTGCTCGCGCAGGTCGTAGGTGGCGAGGTTGCAGACGAAGTCGCCGCCCTCTTCCGCGAAGGTCATCGCATCTTTGCGGCCGGTGGAGGAGAACGCGACCATGTCGTCGCCCACCGCGTTGAAGAACGAGTACGGCGCGAGGTTGAGCTTCCCCGCCCGGCTCATGGCGCTGATCCAGCCGATCGGCCGCGGCGCGACGATCGCCTTCAGAGGGTTGTGCGGCAGAGTGCGGTCGTCGGGGGCGTAATGCATGGGAGCGAGCCTTACAGCCGCGTGACGATCTCGGCGAGGTCCGGCCGCGGCCGGTCCGACGGGATCTCCTCGGGGGCGCCGACATGGATGAAGCCCGCAAGCTTCTCGCGCGGGTCGAGGCCGAGGGCTTCGAGCACGCGGCGGTCGTAGGCGTACCACTCGGTCAGCCATGCGGTGGCGAAACCCTGGGCGTTGGCCGCGACCACGAGGTTCATGCAGGCGGCGCCCGCCGACAGGACCTGCTCCCATTCCGGGATCTTCACGTGCGGGCCGGCCCGCGAGACCACCGCGACGACCAACGGCGCGTGGGCCAGCCGCCTCGCCTCGAGGTCGAGCCGCGCCGCGTCGGCCTCCGGGTTGTCGGAGGCGTAGGTGTTCGCGATCACCGTCCCGATCCGCGCCCGCGCCTCGCCCGCGATCACGATGAAGCGCCACGGCGCGAGCTTGCCGTGGTCGGGCACCCGCGAGGCCAGGGTCAAGATCGTGTCGATCTGTTCCGGGCTCGGTCCCGGTTCGGTCATCCGCAGGGGCGGCACGGAGCGGCGGGTGCGCAGCATGTCGAGGGTGGCGTTCATCGGGGCGTCTCGGCTGGGCGGTGCGGAAGGTCCCGCGATCACACCGGGATTTCGCACGGGCTGCACCGCCTGGGAAGTCGGGCGCCTTGGCGCGGGGGCAGCGCAAGGGGCGCAAGGGGCAGCGCAAGGGGCAGCGCAAGGACCCCGGGCGGCCTTGCGCTCGCCACGGTCTTAGGATCACACGGGCGAGACGATGACGGTCGGCCGCTTCGGCCTGCGGAGAGAGGCTTTTCGACATGCGCGGACGAAGGCTCGGGCCCGGATTGGCGCTGCTGGCCGCGGTCGCGCCGCTCGCAGCCGCGGCGCAGTCGCCGGACCCCTTCGGCAACCGCCTCGGCGGCGGCCTGCCCTCGCCCTCGATCACGACGCCGGACCTGCCCCCGAGCCAGCCCGAGGGCGAGGCGACCCTGTCGCTCTCCGCTCTGCTGTCGGGGATCGGCCAGCCCCTGCGCTCGGGCCTTGTATGGCGGATCTACGAGGACCGCACCGACGGCGTCCGGCCCGGGATCGTGGCCCGCTCCACCGACGCGGCGCCGACCTTCAAGCTCGCACCGGGGGCCTACGTCGCCTCCGTGACCTACGGCTTCGCCAGCGCCACGAAGAAGATCGCGATGTCGGGCCAGCCCGCGACCGACACCCTGCGGGTGGCCGCCGGCGCGCTCAAGCTGTCGGGCGCGATCGGCGACACGCGGATCGCCCCGGCGCAGCTCTCGTTCTCCGTCTTCGTGCCGATCGGCACCAACTCGGAGGGGCGGCTGGTGCGCAGCGGCGTCAAGGCCGGCGAGCTGCTGCGCCTGCCCGAGGGCACCTACCACGTGGTCTCGACCTACGGGGAATCGAACGCGATCCAGCGCGCGGACCTGAAGGTGGAGAACGGCAAGGTCACCGACGCCACCCTCAACCACCGGGCCGCGACGGTGACGCTGAAGCTCGTCACCAGCCCCGGCGCCGAGGCCTTCGCCGGCACGGCCTTCTCGGTGCTGACGCCCGGCGGCGACACCATCCGCGAGGCGATCGGCGCGTTCCCGCAGGTCACCCTGGCGGAGGGCGACTACGTGCTGATCGCCCGTCACGACGGGCAGGTCTACACCCGCGAGTTCAAGGTCGAGAGCGGGCTCGACCGCGACATCGAGGTGTTGGCCAAGGCGGGGTGAGCGGGCGCCGAGGCGCGCTTAGAGCATTTTCAAGCGAGGTGGATGCCGGCTCGCGTGAAGAAAATGCGACCACACAGCAGGTTAGAGCATTTTCCGTGATCCAGAGATCACGGAAAATGCTCTAGGCCTTCACGACCTCGGTGAAGTCCGACCACTGCTCGACCCGGAACGCGCGGATGTCCTGGACCGAAGGCGCGAACCAGGGCAATGACTTTAGCGCCATGATCGCCGTGAACAGGACGGCCATGTCCTCGATCCGGCTGACGTAGAGGCTGCCCTGAACCCAGTCGAAGCCATGCCCGGCGAGTGTCGAGCGGATGTCGGCGTAGGCCTGAGAGACACCTTTCGGATGGGTCGCCTGCACCTCCGCGACGCTCAGGTCGAACGCGATGGCGAACATCACGCCTCGTCGTGATCGTGGAGGATGTCGCGCAGGGGGTAATCCAGCTCCTCGCCCGTCTCCAGGACATGCACGCGCATCAGCTGGTCGCCCGTGGCCGTGACGGACCCGGTCGCAACCACCTCGTAGGCGGGACCGGTCGGCCCGAACCGACGCCAAGTCCCGATCAGGCTTCGCGATGTGGACTCGGAAGGAATCGCGGTCTCACGCATGGGCCGATCCTGTCATAGCCTTTACAGGAAGACGAGGCCGCTTGCAGGCGGCCTCGTTTCCACGATCAGGGGGCGGGCTCGACCGGATGCTGCCCGTCGAGCACCGCATCGGTGCTCGGCACGCTCTCGGCGACGGCCTCCGCCCGGCGGAGGTCGGGCGAGGTCGCCTCGGCGACGAAGCTCGCCACGGCCTCGCCGAGCGGCAGCGTCCGGGTCTGCTGGCTGCCGAGGCGGCGGATCGAGACCGTGCGCTCCTCGGCCTCGCGGCGCCCGAGCGCCAGGATCACCGGCACCTTGGCGAGCGAATGCTCGCGGACCTTGTAGTTGATCTTCTCGTTGCGCAGGTCCGCCTCCACCCGAAGGCCGGCGCGCGTCAGCGCCCGCACCACGTCGCGCGCGTAAGCGTCCGCCTCCCCGGTGATGGTGGCGACCACCACCTGGACGGGGCTGAGCCAGAGCGGGAAATGGCCGGCGAAGTGTTCGATCAGGATCCCGGTGAAGCGCTCCATCGAGCCGCAGATCGCCCGGTGCACCATCACCGGCGGCACCTTCTGGCTCTCGGCGTCGACGTAGAACGCCCCGAAGCGCTCGGGCAAGTTGAAGTCCACCTGCGTGGTGCCGCACTGCCAGTCGCGGCCGATGGCGTCGCGCAGCACGTACTCGAACTTCGGCCCGTAGAAGGCTCCCTCGCCCGGGTTCACCTCGGTGCGGATGCGGCCGCCCGATTGCGCCTCGATCTGCGCCAGCACACGGGTCATCACCTCTTCCGCATGGTCCCACAGGGCGTCCGAGCCGACGCGCTTCTCGGGCCGGGTCGAGAGCTTCACCACGATCTGGTCGAAGCCGAAGTCGGCGTAGGTCGAGAGGATCAGGTCGTTGATCGTCAGGCACTCGTCGGCGAGCTGGTCCTCGGTGCAGAAGATGTGCGCGTCGTCCTGGGTGAAGCCGCGCACTCGCATCAGGCCGTGCATCGCGCCGGACGGCTCGTAGCGATGGACCACGCCGAATTCCGCCATGCGCAGAGGCAGGTCGCGGTAGCTCTTCAGGCCGTGCTTGAAGATCTGGACGTGGCCCGGGCAGTTCATGGGCTTGAGCGCGAACCAGCGCTTGTCCTCGGCCTCGTCGCCGGCGGATTGGGCCGCGAACATGTTCTCCCGGTACCAGCCCCAATGGCCGGAGGTCTCCCACAGGGCCTTGTCGAGGATCTGCGGCGCGTTCACCTCGCTGTAGTCGCCCTTGAGGCGGCGGCGCATGTAGGCGATCAGCTCTTGGAAGATCGTCCAGCCCTTGGCGTGCCAGAACACCACGCCCGGCCCCTCCTCCTGGAAGTGGAACAGGTCCATCTCCCGGCCGAGCCGGCGGTGGTCGCGGCGTTCGGCCTCCTCCAGCCGGTGCAGGTAGGCGTCGAGGTCTTCCTTCGTGGCCCAGGCGGTACCGTAGATGCGGGTCAGCATCGGGTTGTCGGAATTGCCGCGCCAGTAGGCGCCGGCGACCTTCATCAGCTTGAAGGCGGTGCCGACCTTGCCCGTCGAGGTCATGTGCGGGCCGCGGCACAGGTCGAACCAGTCGCCCTGCCGGTAGACCTTCAGGTCTTCGCCGGGCGGGATCGCATCGACCAGCTCGACCTTGTAGGCCTCGCCGCGGTCGGCGAACACCTTGCGGATGTCGTCGCGCTTCCAGACCTCCTTGGTGAAGGGCGCGTCCCGGCCCATGATCTCGCGCATCTTCGCCTCGATCGCCGGGAAGTCCTCCGGCGTGAACGGCGTGTCGCGGGAGAAGTCGTAGTAGAAGCCGTTCTCGATCACGGGGCCGATCGTGACCTGCGTGCCCGGCCACAGCGCCTGCACCGCCTCCGCCAGCACGTGGGCGCAGTCGTGGCGGATCAGCTCCAGCGCCCGCGGGTCGGTGCGGTCGAGGAACTCGATGCGCGCGTCACGCTCGATCGTGTCGGAGAGGTCGGAGACGACGCCGTCGAGCGCCATCGCCACGGTGCGCTTGGCCAGCGATTTCGCGATGCCCTCGACGACGGCCCGTCCGGTCACGGCCTCGTCGTAGGCGCGGGTGTTGCCGTCGGGGAACGTGAGGATGGGCATCGCTGGAAATCTCCGGGCTCACTCCTGCGTACGCGGCAGGTAAGCGATCGAGGGCCGAACCGCGTGGGGCGCGGGAGCGGCCGTTTAGACCGTTTCGCGGGTGGAGGGAACGCCGCGGCGCCGGCCGGGCGCCCTATCCAATAAAGAACCCCGCGCGGTCCTTCGACCGCGCGGGGTTGATGGTGCCGTCGGGATCGCGCCCGCGGTCGGCTTACTCGGCCGCGATCTGGTGGGCCTGCGAACCGTCGGTGTAGGTCTCGGGCGTCAGGCGCTTGCCCGGGGCGGCGCGCCCCGGCAGCGGCGGCAGCGCCAGCGCCTTGGCGAGGTCGATCCCGGCGCCTTCCGCGACCCGGCGGCCGTAATCGGCGTCGGCATGCGAGAAGTGCCAGACCATCCGCAGCTGGATGGCTTCCGGGCACTGCTTCATGTCGCCGACGAGGTTGGCGATCAGGTCGTCGCGCTCCCAATCCTGGAACGAACGGTAGCGCACGCCGGCCTGGGTGTAGTCGTCCTCGGTGCGTGAGGTCTGGTAGCGGCCGAGGTTGCCCTGCACCGGCTGGTGGTAGTCCTTCGCGGGCTTCGGGGCCTCGCGCAGGCCCTCGGCGAGCGTCGAGGGCTCGTAGTTGATGTGCTTGTTCGGGCCGGTGCCGTCGACGCCGTAGGTCATCTGCCCGTCGCGCTGGTTCGAGTAGACCTTCACGCCGGGCTGCGGCGCGTTGATCGGCAGCTGCAGGTAGTTGGCGCCGACGCGGTAGCGCTGCGTGTCCGAGTACGACAGCGTACGCCCCTGGAGCATCTTGTCGTCCGAGAAGTCGATGCCGTCGACGAGCACGCCCGTGCCGAAGGCCGACTGCTCGACCTCGGCGAAGAAGTTGTCCGGCACGCGGTCCAGCACCATCCGGCCGACGGGTAGCAGCGGGAAGTCCTCGACCGGCCACAGCTTCGTGTCGTCGAGCGGATCGAACGACAGGTGCTCGTTCGGGCCGTCCGGCATGATCTGCACGCAGAACTCCCACTCGGGGAAGTTGCCGGCCTTGATGTTGTCGTAGAGGTCGCGCGTCGCGTGGCCGACATCCTTGCCCTGGATCTCGGACGCCTGGGCCGAGGTCAGGTTGCGGATGCCCTGCTTGGGCTCCCAGTGGAACTTGCAGAGCACGGCCTCGCCCTGGTCGTTGACCAGCTTGTAGGTGTTGACGCCCGAGCCTTCCATCTCACGGTAGTTCGCAGGGATGCCCCAGGGCGACTTCAGGTGCGTGACCATGTGGATGGCTTCGGGGTGTTGGGCCACGAAGTCGAAGAAGCGCCACGCCTCCTGGCGGTTCGTCACCGGGTCCGGCTTGAACGCGTGGATCATGTCGGGGAACTTGATCGCGTCGCGGATGAAGAAGACCTTGAGGTTGTTGCCAACGAGGTCCCAGTTGCCGTCGACGGTCTTGAACTTCACCGCGAAGCCGCGCGGGTCGCGCTCGGTCTCAGGGCTCTCCTTGGCGCCGGCCACGGTGGAGAAGCGCACGAACATCGGCGTCTTCACGCCGGTCTCGTTGAGGACGCGGGCGCGGGTGTACTTGGAGGCCGGCTCGTTACCGATCTTGCCGTAGGCCTCGAAGTACCCGTGCGCGCCGGCGCCGCGGGCATGCACCACGCGCTCTGGGATCCGCTCGCGGTCGAAATGGGTGATCTTCTCGATGAACTGGTAGTTCTCGAGCGTCGCGGGACCCCGCTCGCCCACCGTGCGGGTGCTCTGGTTGTCGCGGACCGGGTGGCCCTGGCGGGTCGTCAGGATCGGGCGTTGATCGCTCATGCGAAAGATCTCTCCGTGGTGGCGACGAAGTCCGAGGGCCGGCGCCGGCGCCCTTCAGCGAGGGGCGCGCCGTTTCCTGGAATCGTTCCGGGCTCCCCTTATGCGCCTCCTGCGACCGGTTGACCAATGCATCGTCTGAAAGGCTGTGATAGACGCAGCCTATGAACATCGCCGGCCTCTCGCTCCGCGATCTCGAATATGTCGTCGCCATCGCCGACGAGGGGCATTTCGGCCGGGCGGCGGAACGCTGCAACGTCAGCCAGCCGACGCTCAGCGTGCAGGTGCGCAAGCTCGAAGGTGCGCTCGGCCTGGTCCTGTTCGAGCGCTCCAACCGCCGCGTGCTGATGACGGCGCCGGGCCAGATCATCGTGCGGCAGGCCCGCGCTGTGTTGGCCGAGGCGCAACGCCTGCTCGCGCTGGCGAGCGAGGGCCGCGGCGCGCCCCTCACCGGCCGCCTCGTCCTCGCGGCGATCCAGACGCTGGGGCCGTATCTCTTCCCGCTGGTGCTGCGCATGTTGCGCCAGGAATTCCCGATGCTGACGCTCGCCCTCAGCGAGGGCCGCACCGCCGACATCCTCGCCTCCCTGCGCGACGGGCGGGTCGACGCCGCGCTGGTGTCGCTGCCCCTGCCCGCCTCGGGGCTCACCGTCTCGCCGCTCTTCGTCGAGCCGTTCCGCCTCGCCTGCCCGGCCGACCACGCGCTGGCGCAAGGGGGGGCGCTGCGCGCAGCCGACATCGCCGGGCCGGACCTGCTGCTGCTGGACGAGGGCAACTGCCTGCGCGACCAGGCGATCGCCGCCTGCGGTGCCGGCAGCGCCGCCGGGCGCCACGCCACCAGCCTGGAGACGCTGCGCTCGATGGTGGCGGCGGGCGCCGGCTACACCCTGCTTCCGGCGCTGGCGGTCCCCTCCGGCCCCGATCCGAGCGGGCTCACCGTGATCCGCGGCTTCGACACCGACGGGCCGGGCCGGACCATCGCGCTCGCCTGGCGGGCGAGCGACCCGCGGGCGCCGGGCCTCGCCGCGCTGGCCGCCTTCTTCCGCGCCCAGGCTCCGGCCGGCACCGCCGCCTGCCGCGACGCGACCATCGACGCCGGGTGACGGCACCCGGACGAGGGCGACTCGCACAGGGCTGGGTTGTGCGTCGGCCCGCGTGACAGGGTGGACGGCAGGGTGTAGCGCGGCGCCAGGGTCGCGTCTCCGCCATGCGATCGATTGAACCGACGCATCGCCTTGCCTTTTCCCACACGGACCATCGCCCTCTGGGCGGCGCTGATCGCCGCCTCGGCTCTGCTCGGCTTCGGCCTGAAGCTGGCGCAGTTCCCGGCCGCGCTCCTGCTCGGGCCTATGGTCGCCGCGATCGTTTTCGGGGTGCGCGGGGCGCCGCTGCGGATGCCGAAGCCCGCCTTCCAGGCCGCCCAGGCGATGATCGGCTGCATGGTGGCCCACGCCATCACCGCGGAGATCACCAAGACCCTGATCGCCGACGGCCCCCTGATCCTGCTCGTGGTCGGCGTCACGGTGCTGGCCGGCGCGCTCGTCGGGCTGATCCTGACGCGCCTGCGGGTGCTGCCCGGGACCACCGCCGCCTGGGGCTCCTCGCCGGGCGGGGCGGCGGCGATGGTGGCGATGGCCGAGGAATACGGCTCCGATCCGCGCCTCGTCGCCTTCATGCAATACGTGCGCGTCGCCGCCGTCGTGCTCTCGGCCTCCCTCGTGGCGCGGCTGCTCACCGATTCGGCGACGGCCGGGCCGCCGGCCGCCGCCGAGGCGGCGACATTCCTGCCGGTGCTGGTCACCCTCGCGGTCGCGGCCGTCGGCGCCGGCGTCGCCCTCTGGCTGCGCCTGCCCGCGGGCGCCTTGATCGGGCCGATGCTGCTCGGCGCCGCCCTCCATGCCACCGGTGTCGCCAGCATCACCCTGCCGCTGCCGATCCTGGAACTCGCCTACGCGACGATCGGCTGGTACGTCGGCCTGCGCTTCACCCGCGAGACCCTGCGCGCGACGCTGCACGCGCTGCCCGGCATCCTGGTGGCGACGCTCGCCGTCATCCTGCTCTGTGCCGGCTGGGCGCTCGGGCTGACGCACCTGCTGGCGATCGACTTCCTCACCGCCTTCCTCGCGACCAGCCCCGGGGGCCTCGATTCGGTGGCGATCATCGCGGTCGGCTCGAAGGTCGACGTGTCGTTCGTGCTCGCGGTGCAGACGCTGCGGCTGTTCGTGGTGCTGATCACCGGCCCGCTGCTCGCCAAGTGGATCGCCCGCGCGGTGCCGCAGGAACCCGCGTGAATGGATGAGGCGGCGTGAATGCACGCGCTCTGGCTCGCGTTCCTGAATTCATGGCGCGGGCTCGTCCACGGCGCCCGCACCGAGCGCGCCGTGCGGCTCGAGCTCGCGCTGCTCGTCGTGGGCGTGCCGGCGGCGCTGGCGCTCGGCACGAACCTCTGGGTCCGCGTCGCCCTGATGGCGACGCTCCTGCTGATGCTCGCGGCGGAGTTCCTGAACACCGCGATCGAGAAGCTGTGCGACCACCTCCACCCCGGCCGGCACCCGCGCATCGGCATCGTGAAGGACCTCGCCTCGGCCGGGACGTTCTCGGCGCAGGCGCTCGCCGCCCTGATCTGGATCGCGGCCCTCTTTGATCGCTTCTGACGCGCTGGCCCCACGCACAGGCATCCTTTCCCGAAACGCGCGATTCGCGCGATTTGATAGGATTTCCGCAGCACTCCCGTAAAGACCGCCGTCTTATCCCGAGACTGCATGAAAGCCTCGCTTGCCCACGCAAGAAAACAATCCTGCCGGCACGCGGTGATCCTGCCGTCGCTGTTCTGGAGCCGGACCCGTCCGGATTTCTACGCGGTGACCTGTCGCCTCGGGGCCGACGGCATCCGCTTCCGCTCCGCGATCGTCCCGAACCCGGGCGAGCACCTGACCTGCAGCATCGGCCTCGTCGGTACCCTCGAAGTCCGCGTCGCCCACACAGCCGAGCGGGCCTTCACGGTGAAGCCGGCTCCTGGGCGGCAGCACAACACCGCCATCGCCCGCACCCTCGTCGAGCTCGCGGGACGCCAGAGCCGCCGGCTCGACCGCCACGGAACCTCACCGCGGATCGTCCCGCGACGCACCGAGGTGGCGGTGGCCCTGGCCGACGGCACCGTCTTCAAGGGCCGGCTCGCCGAGGTCTCCATCGCGCGGGCGGACGTCTACCTCGCGGCCCCGGTCGCGGTCGGCGTCAAGGTCCGCCTCGGCGCCACCGAGGCGGTGGTGGCGCACAGCTTCCGCAACGGAATCGGCGCCTACTTCCTCAGCCCGCTCGATCCCGACCTCCTCGACGAGGGCCTCGTGCTCTGACGGTCGCGTAGGCTTTCACGCTCGCATGGGGGCCGTAGGCCGGTCGGGCATCGCGGGCCTCGGCCGAGCCGCGCGCCTTCGCCCGCTCGCATCTTGCGCCGCAAGCCGCTATTGCCGGCAGCATGTCCGACACCGTGAAACCAGCCCCGCACCCGGCCGAACCGGCGCCCGACTACATCCGCAAGATCCTCACGGCGCGCGTCTACGACGTGGCGATCGAGAGCCCGCTCGATCCGATGCCGCGGCTCACCGCGCGTCTCGGGCGGCCGGTGCTGCTGAAGCGCGAGGACCTGCAGCCGGTCTTCTCGTTCAAGCTGCGCGGCGCCTACAACAAGATGTCGGCGCTCTCACCCGAGCAGCTCGCCCGCGGCGTGGTCTGCGCCTCGGCCGGCAACCACGCTCAGGGCGTGGCGCTGGCGGCCGCGCGCCTGAAGGTGCGGGCGGTGATCGTGATGCCGCGCACGACGCCGGCGATCAAGGTCGACGCCTGCCGGGCGCGGGGTGCCGAGGTGATCCTGCACGGCGACGCTTTCGACGAGGCTTTGACCGAGGCGCGGCGCATCGAGACCGAGCAGGATCTCACCTTCCTCCACCCCTTCGACGACCCGGACGTGATCGCCGGACAGGGCACGATCGGCATGGAAATCCTGCAGCAGCATACCGGGCCGATCGAGGCGATCTTCGTGCCCGTTGGCGGTGGCGGCTTGGCGGCCGGGATCGCGACCTTCGTGAAGTACCTGCGGCCCGAGACCAAGGTGATCGGCGTCGAGCCGGACGACGCCGCCTGCATGGCGGCGGCCCTGAAGGCCGGCGAGCTCGTCCTGCTGCCGACGGTCGGCCTGTTCGCCGACGGCGTCGCCGTGCGCCAGGCCGGTGCCGAGACGTTCCGCCTGTGCCGCCAGCACCTCGACGAGGTCATCACCGTCGACACCGACGCCATGTGCGCGGCGGTCAAGGACATCTTCGACGACACCCGCGCGGTCTCCGAGCCGTCGGGCGCCCTCGCGCTCGCGGGCGCCAAGCTCTACGCCGAGCGCACGGCGAAGGGTGACGGCTCGGACGGCGCGCTTGTGGCGATCTCGTCGGGGGCGAACCTGAACTTCGACCGGCTGCGCCATATCGCCGAGCGGGCCGAGCTTGGCGAGGAGCGGGAGGTCCTGCTCGGCGTCACCATCCCGGAGAAGCCCGGCGCCTACCGGGCCTTCATCACGGCCCTAGGGCCGCGGGCGATCACCGAGTTCAACTACCGCTACGCGCCGGGCGCGCAGGCGCGCATCTTCGTGGGCATCAACCTGCCGGGCGGACGGCCCGAGAAGCGCGACTTGATCGCCGGGCTCGTCGCCGACGGCTACGATGTCCACGACATGAGCGACAACGAGATGGCCAAGGTCCATGTCCGCTACATGGTCGGCGGCCGCGCCTCGGGCCTCGCGCATGAGCGGCTCTACCGCTTCCAGTTCCCGGAGCGGCCGGGCGCGCTGCTGAAGTTCCTCGATGCGCTGGGCGAGGGCTTCAACATCACCCTGTTCCACTACCGCAACCACGGCGCCGACTACGGCCGGGTGCTGGCGGGCATCGCCGTGCCGCCAGGCGCGCGCGAAAAATTCGACGCTGCGGTCGGGGCGCTCGGCTTCCCCTGCTTCGACGAGACCGACAACCCGGCCTACCGGATGTTCCTCGACGGCGAGCCGGCGCCCAAATCAGGCCTCGCCGGCTGGTTCGGCCTCAGGAAGGCGTGACGGCGACCGCCTGGGCCGTTTTCCGTGATCTCTGGATCACGAAAATCGGCCCAACCTGCTGTGTGGTCGCATCTTCTTCGCGCGAGCCGGCATCCACCGCGCTTGAAAATGCTTTAGCAGGCTGCTGCAGAAGTCGCTGGCAGGCTTGTCGCGGAGATGATTCACTCTGTTAGAGGCAGGGGTGGGATCAGGCGATGCGCGGGCGCGGAGATCGATCGGAGAACCTGTTCAGCTACGTCCG
>NZ_VRUT01000091.1:0-20544 GCF_008039465.1 Methylobacterium sp. WL120
CGCAAGCTTCCATGCCGACCAAACATCGCGGCTGCTTCTCGAAAAACGCGAGCAGCTGGCTTCGACGGAGTTGGCGACGCACGAGAACACGACCGCTCGCATCGACACCGTGGATTTGGAAAACGCTTTTCGCGAGGTCGATACCGACCGTAACAAGTTCGGACATGGGTGGCTCCTCAGCTTGAGGCGACAACATCCCGACTATGCCCCAACGCAACGCCGGGAGCAGGAGCCATCCACACCATCAATCGAGCAAGCCTTCGCCAAGCTGAAGGCGCTCCTGCGAACGGCCGCCGCGCGCACCGTCCCAGACCTCTGGGCCGCCATCCGAGAAGCCTTCAAGGCCTTCCGCACGTACGAATGCCGAAACTACGTCGCCGCTGCTGGATATGATGCCTTCGACCCAACATGACTGGCAAGGGCTCTAGACCACTTGTGGCAACGCCGCCTTAGAAAAATCACGTCGAGCACTGATTTTCACTGCACTCTTTTTACTTCGATGGATGGCGGCCCATTGTCATGCAGGCTGTTTAATCCGAGTTTATGCAAAGATTTCGCATTGGGGAGTCCGTGATGCCCTAGGCAAACCCTCCCACCAAGAAAGCTTTTCCATCCGACTTTTTTAGATATCTACATTCGCCACGGCCTCGGATGACGCGCGCCCCCCCCCGCGGGCGGGGAGTGGCCCGGCTGCACCCCGTCGTGCAGCCGGGAAGCGAAGGCGAAGCCGAAGCGACGGTGAGGGTGTGCCGACGGACGAGCCTCCTCCGGGCCGGCCCCCTCGCTGTCGGCTGCCGCCTCGCTTCGCCGACGACAAGGTCGGCAAAGCCCTCTCTCCGCACGCGGGCGAGGGGATGCGCGCGCATCGAATCGCCAAAAGCAGGGATGCGTGTGAATCCGGTGGCACCGGATCAGAAGCCGATCAGCAGGATCGCCAGCGCCGCGAGGGCGGCGCCGACCGCCGGGCCGGCGACCGGGATCAGGGCGTAGCCCCAATCCGAGCCGCCCTTGCCGGCGATCGGCAGCACCGCGTGGGCGAGGCGCGGCCCGAGATCGCGGGCGGGGTTGATCGCGTAGCCGGTGGTGCCGCCGAGCGACAGGCCGATGCTCCAGACCACCATGCCGACGAGGTAGGGCGCCAGCCCCGTGGGGATGTTGCCCGAAGCCCCCACCGACCGCGACAGCAGGGCGCTGATGATCAGGATCAGCAGGAAGGTGCCGATGATCTCGCTCGTCCAGTTGGCGGCCGTTTGCCGGATCGCCGGATCGGTGCAGAAGCAGGCCCGCTTCAGGCCCGGATCCTCGGTGACGGCCCAGTGCGGCAGGTAGTGCAGCCACACCACCGTCGCGCCGAGGAAGGCTCCGATCATCTGCGCCGGCACGTAGACCAGGAGCTTGCTCGGATTCCCGGAGGTGATCGCGCCGGCGATCGTCACAGCCGGGTTGAGGTGGGCGTCGGGGCTGCCGGTCGCGGTCGCGACGAAGATGCCGGCCAGCACCGCGAAGGCCCAGCCGGCGGTGATCGCGATCCAGCCTGCGCCTTCCGCCTTGGAGCCGCGCAGCAGCGCGCCGGCCACGACCCCGTTGCCGAGGATGATCAGCACCATCGTGCCGAGAAGCTCGCCCAGGAACGGCGATGTCATGGGGTGTCCTCCGAGAATGTCCGAGACGGGAAGCGGCGAGGCGGCCTCGTCCCAAATCCGGTCGATCCCTTCGGGATGGCGGATTTGGCCGTCGCTCATGCGCCGCGCGGGCTTGCCGATACGGCGTCCGCTTTGATCAAGCGGATGCCGTATCAGTCCTCCTGCTCGTCCCAGTCGAAGGCGCGCTTCACGGCGCGGCCCCAGGCGGCGGTGATGCGGCGACGCTCCCCCGCATCCATGTTCGGCTCCCAGCGCCGGTCGACGCCCCAGTTGCGCACGAGGTCGTCGGTGCTCTTCCAGTAGCCCGTGGCGAGCCCGGCCGCGTAGGCGGCGCCGAGGGCCGTGGTCTCGGTGACCTTCGGGCGCACCACCGGCACGTCGAGGATGTCGGCCTGGAACTGCATCAGGGTGACGTTGGCGACCATGCCGCCGTCCGAGCGCAGCTCGCGCACGGGGATGCCGGAATCCTTCTCCATCGCCTCCAGCACCTCGTGCGTCTGGAAGGCGGTGGCCTCCAGGCAGGCGCGGGCGATGTGGCCGCGGTTGGCGTAGCGGGTCAGCCCGATGATCAGCCCGCGCGCACCCTCGTTCCAGTGCGGCGCGTAGAGGCCCGAGAAGGCGGGCACGAAGTAGACGCCGCCGTTGTCCGCGACCGTTGTGGCGAGGCTCTCGACCTCGGCGCTGTCCTTGATCATGTGCAGGTTGTCGCGCAGCCACTGCACCAGCGCGCCGGTGATCGCGATCGAGCCCTCCAGCGCGTAGACCGCCGGCTTGCCGTCGAGCTTGTAGCCCAGCGTCGTCACGAGGCCGCAGGTGGAGGGCACCGGCGTCTCGCCGGTGTTCATCAGCGCGAAGCAGCCGGTGCCGTAGGTGTTCTTGGCCTCGCCCGGCTGGAAGCAGGTCTGGCCGAACAGGGCCGCCTGCTGGTCGCCGAGGATGCCGGCGATCGGCACGCCGGAAAACGGCACTCGCGTCTCGCCGTAGACCTGCGAGGACGAGACGATCTCGGGCAGCATGGCGCGGGGGATGCCGAAGGCGGCGAGCATGCCGTCGTCCCAGGCCAGCGTCTCGAGGGACATCAGCTGCGTGCGGCTGGCGTTGGTCACGTCGGTGAGGTGGAGGCCGCCGTCCGGGCCGCCGGTCAGGTTCCAGACGAGCCAGGTGTCGATGTTGCCGAACAGCACGTCGCCGGCTTCCGCCTTCTCGCGGGCGCCCGCGACGTGGTCGAGGAGCCAGCGCAGCTTCAGCCCCGAGAAGTAGCTCGCCAGCGGCAGCCCGGTCAGCGCGCGGAAGCGGTCGCGCCCGCCGTCGCGGGCGTATTCGGTCACGAGGCGGTCGTTGCGCGTGTCCTGCCAGACCAGGGCGTTGTGGAGCGGCGCACCCGTGCGCTTGTCCCAGATCAGGGTGGTCTCGCGCTGGTTGGTGATGCCGATCGACAGGAGGTCCTTCGGCGTCAGCCCGGCGCCGTCGAGGGCGTCCTGCATCACCCCTTGCGTGTTGCGCCAGATCTCCATCGGGTCATGCTCGACATGGCCCGGCCGCGGGTAGATCTGCGCGTGCTCGCGCTGCTTGCAGACGATGATGCGCCCCTCGCGGTCGAACACGATGAAGCGGCTGCTGGTGGTGCCCTGGTCGATGGCGCCGACATACTGGGACATGGCTCTCTGGGACATGGCTGTCTTCCCTCCCTCGAGGAACGTGGGTCGATCTTGGTCTCGCGGACCGGTCTTCGCGCCGGTTCCGCCGTTCGGGTCTTTCAGGCCGCCTCCGCCTTTCGCGTCAGGTAGGCGGACAGGCGCGCGGCCCCCTCCGGACCGGTGCGCAGGCCGAGCTTCGAGCGGCGCCAGAGGATGTCCTCCGCCGTGCGGACCCATTCGGTCCGGACGAGGTAGTCGACCTCCGCCGCGCTCAAGCCTCCGTCGAAGGCCTCGCCGAGGTCGGCGAGGCTGCGCGCGCCGGCCACGATCGCCCGCGCCTCGGTGCCGTAGGCGCGGGCGAGGCGCTTGGCGGTCTCGGCCGGCAGGAACGGCGCCTCGCGGGCGAAGGCTTTGAGGAACGCGTCGAAATCCGCCTCCGGCATGGCCCCGCCGGGCAGGGTCGCCTCCCCCGTCCAGGGCGGCTCGAGGTTCGGGAAGTAGGCTGCGATCTTCTCGATCGCGTGCTCGGCCAGGCGCCGGTAGGTGGTGATCTTGCCGCCGAACACGGACAGCGCGGGCGCCTGCCCGCCGGCGTCGTCCACGTCGAGCACGTAGTCGCGCGTCACCGCCGAGGCGTTCGCGGCGGCGTCGTCGTAGAGCGGCCGCACCCCCGAATAGCTCCAGACCACGTCCTCCGGCCCGATGGCGCGCGCGAACGAGCGGTTGACGCAGTCGCAGAGGTAGCGCGTCTCGTCCTCCGAGATCCGCACCGGGCCGGGCTCGTCCTCGTAGGGGACGTCGGTGGTGCCGATCAGCGTGAAGTCGCGCTCGTAGGGAATCGCGAAGATGATGCGCTTGTCCGGCTGCTGCAGGATGTAGGCCTGGTCGCCCTCGTAGAGTCTGCGCACCACGATGTGGCTGCCCTTGATCAGCCGCACCGCCGCGCGGCTGTTCACGCCGAGCGTGCCGCCCAGCGTCTCGCTGACCCAGGGGCCGGCGGCGTTCACCACCGCCTTCGCCCGGACCGTCTCGGTGCGCCCCGTGACGGCGTCGCGCAGGGTCGCGGTCCAGGTCCCATCGATGCGGCGCGCCGACTCGACGCCGGTCCGGGTGCGGATCTCGGCGCCGCGCGCCCGCGCATCCATGGCGTTGAGCACCACGAGGCGGCTGTCCTCGACCCAGCAGTCGGAATAGACGAACCCCTTCGTCAGGCGGTCCTGCAGCGGCGCGCCCACAGGTGATGTTCGCAAACGAACCATCTTCGAGCCGGGGAGGGTGCGGAGCCGCGCAAGGTGGTCGTACAGGAACAGGCCGACCCGCAGCATCCAGGCGGGGCGCAGGCCCTTGTCGTGCGGCAGCACGAAGCGCAGCGGCCAGATGATGTGCGGCGCCTGCCGCAGCAGGCGCTCGCGCTCGGCCAGGGCCTCCCGCACCAGGCGGAACTCGTAGTATTCGAGGTAGCGCAGCCCGCCGTGGATCAGCTTCGTGCTCGACGACGAGGTGAACTCGGCGAGGTCCCCGCGCTCGCACAGCAGCACCGAGAGGCCGCGGCCCGCCGCGTCGCGGGCGATGCCGGTGCCGTTGATGCCGCCGCCGATGACGAGCAGGTCGTAGGGGGCGCTAGGCGCCCGCACGTTCGAGACCGTCGTCATGGTTCACCTCCCGCCCCGGCCGATGCCGCGTTCGGCAGAATATTGCCTTATCTTAGGATTTTCGCAAGCGAAAATTTCGATGTTCGTTACGGTTCGTCCCGGTCGGCCACCGCGAGGGTGACGCCGTGGCGCTCCATCAGCGCGGCGATCTCGGGCGGCGGGGCGCGGTCGGTGAAGAAGGTGTCGACCTGCTCGAGCCGCCCGACCTCGACCATCGGCCGGCGGGTGAACTTGGTGTGGTCGGCCACGAGGAAGGTCTGGCGCGCATGCGCCAGGATGGTCTGCGTCGCCCGCACCTCCTCGTAGTCGTAGTCGAGGAGGGCGCCGTCGCCGTCGATGCCGCTGATGCCGATCACCGCCACGTCGACGCGGAACTGGCTGAGCGTGTCGCAGGTGAGTTGCCCCAGAACCGCGCCGTCGCGGTTGCGGATGGTGCCGCCGGCCACGACGATGCGGAAGTCGGTCGCCTCCGCCAGCCCGACCGCCACGTTGAGGTTGTTGGTGATGATGCTCAGGTCGTCGTGCCGGACGAGCTCTCGCGCCACCGCCTCCGGCGTGGTGCCGATGTTGAGGAAGACCGAGCAGTGCGACGGGATGCGGCTCGCCGCGAGCCGGCCGATCCGCGTCTTCTCGGACAGGAGCGTGGTGCGGCGGTCGGCGTAGGCGATGTTCTCGACGCTGGAGGGCAGGCCGCCGCCGCCGCGGTAGCGCTCCAGCCGCCCCTCCGCGCTGAGCTCGTTCAGGTCGCGCCGGATGGTCTGGACGGTGACGCCGAACTGGCTCGCCAGGGCTTCGATCGTCACGAACCCGCGCTGGCGGACGGCGACGACGATCGCCGAGCGCCGCGCCTCCACCGCCGACGCGTCGGCGCGCTCGCTCGCCTTCCGCTCGAAACCGCCCCGATCGAGGATACGCGTCATGGGGATTCCGGCCCGGGACATGCTGGTCTCGCAACGCCCGCCGATCCTTCCCGTTCGCCGCCGTCTAAGACGAAGAAGGGAAGGGGGAGGCGGGCGTTCCGACACGAAGTGTATGTGACCGGCCGGGTTTCGCAAACGAAACGCCGCATCATCGTTTGGGATGAGCGCCGACCGTTCGCACCGGACGCGGACGCTGCGTTTCCGGCCCTCGCGCTTGTCTCGACGAAGCGGCGCGCCGATGTTGGCGCGCATCGCCTTGGAAGGGCCATGCGGGAAGCGGTCGCTGTCCGCGCGAACGGGGAGGGACGTCGTCGATGCCGGAGGTCGTCCGGGACGCGCCCGCCGCGGTCGGGTTCTCGCAAAACGCCCCTGACCGCCAAGACCGCGCGGCGCATCGGCGGATGATCGGCCCGCCGCCGCCATTCGGAGAGCGGTCCTGAAAGCGGACCTCTCAGCCGCCGAGGCCCGCCGCATCGCCCTGGCGGCCCAGGGTTTTGCAGCGGGGCGGCGTGAGGGCGCCGTCACCGACGCGCGGATGCACCGGGAGATCGGCCGCCTCGGCCTGCTCCAGATCGACAGCGTGAACGTGCTGGTGCGCGCCCACTACCTGCCGCTGTTCTCGCGGCTGGGCGCCTACGCGCGCGACCGCCTCGACGCGATGGCCGCCGCCCGGCCGATGCGGTTCTTCGAATACTGGGGCCACGAGGCCTCGCTGCTGCCCATCGATCACCACCCCCTGCTGCGCTGGCGCATGGCCCGCGCCCGCGACGGCCGCGACGTGTGGCGGCGGCTCGAACCCTTCGCCGGAGAGCGGCGCAACGAGGCCGAGGCGGTCCTCGCCCGCATCGCGGCGGACGGGCCGCTGGCCGCCTCGGACCTCGCGGAAACCCGGGCCGGGTCCGGCATGTGGGCGTGGAGCGCGGGCAAGCACGCGCTCGAATGGCTGTTCTGGGCCGGCCTCGTTGCCGCGACGCACCGGCGCGGCAGCTTCGAGCGGGTCTACGACCTGCCCGAGCGGGTGCTCCCCCGCGCCGTGCTCGCGCGCCCGACCCCGACCGGTGCCGACGCCCGGCGGGACCTGATCGCGCATGCGGCCCGGGCGCTCGGCGTGGCGACGGCGCAGGACCTGCGCGACTACTACCGCCTCTCGCCGGCCGACGCGGACCGACCGATCGCTGATCTGGTCGAGGACGGGACGCTCGTGCCGGCCGAGGTTCGCGGCTGGCGCCGCCAAGCCTACCTGCACAGGGATGCGCGCCCCGGCCGCCGGCTCGACGGGGCGGCGCTGCTGTCGCCCTTCGATCCGCTGGTCTGGCACCGCCCGCGCACCGAGCGGCTGTTCGGGTTCCGCTACCGCCTCGAGATCTACACGCCCGCCCACAAGCGCGAGCACGGCTACTACGTCCTGCCGTTCCTGATGGACGGCGCCCTCGTCGCCCGCGTGGACCTGAAGGCGGACCGCAAGCGCGGCCGGCTCGTCGTCCAGCGCGTGCACCTGGAACCGGAGGCGCCCCCCGCCACCCTGGAACGCCTGCTGGTGGAACTCCGCCTGATGGCATCGTGGCTCGACCTGCCGAGGCTTGCCGCCGCCCCCGCCGCGGCCGGCACCGGCCTGCCCGTCGCGGACGCCGTCGAGGCCGACCCGCCGGCCGCAGAACCGGTGGGGTGAGGGTCTCGGGGTCGCGCGTTCAGTGGCGGGAAGCGGTGGCGGCGCGCCGGGTCGCCAGGGCCGTCGCGAGGTCGATGGCCAGCGCCAGGACCATCGCGGCCGCGCCGAGGGCGAACAGCAGCGCGTAGTCGCCGCCGGTGTGGGCGAAGACGAAGGACAGCCCGTAGGCGGCGCCCGCCTGGAACAGCGCGAAGGCCACGGTCGCGACGCTCCAGGCCGCCTTCTGCCGTTCCGGGTCGTCGGGGAGGAGTTCGCCGATGCGGCCGAGCATGAGCGGGACGGTTCCGGTGACGAAGGCGCCGACCGTGACGCTGGACAGGACCAGCCACGGCTCGCCGAGGCCGAGCGCCGGGATCGCGACGGCCCCGGCCTCGACCAGGAAGGCGAGGCGAAGCGCGGTGCCGAAGCCGACCCGGTCGGCCAGGTGCCCGACGAGGATCGGGCCGACCGTCGCACCGAGGCCGAACAGCACCCAGTAATGCGAGCCGGCCTGGATGCCGCGTCCGAGGCCGCGGGCGACGAGGTCGACGAGGAAGAGCATGTGCGGCACCCAGGCCGCCGCGTTGAGCGCGTATTCGGCGTAGAGCGCCCGCAGCGTCGCTCGGCCGGGGCTCCGGGACGGCGCGGCCCGCGCCCCCACCCGGGCCGGCGCCGGCGCCTCGGACGGCCAGCCCCGCCAGCCGAGGAGCGTGAGCAGGGCGGAGAGCGCGCCGAGGCCGAACCAGGCCTGCCGCAGCCCGCCCTGCAGCAGGAGCGGGACCAGCGTCCCCGATGCCGCGACGCCCGCGCCGATGCCCATGAAGATCAGCCCGCCGGCTAGGCCCCGCTTGCCCGGGGGCACGTGCGGCAGCACGGCGGGCGCCGCCAGCACCATCAACGCGCCTCCCGCGAAGCCCGACGCGAAGCGCCAGGCGAAGAACCACGCGACGCTCAAGGGGAAGGCGCAGGCGAAGAACGCCACCGTCGCCAGCCCCATCATGCCTCGGAGGACCGTCGGAACGCGGGTCCGGGCGGCGAGCCGACGCCCGAGGAGGGCGCCCGCGAGATACCCGGCGAGGTTGGCCGCCCCGAGATAGGCCGCGGTCGAGGCCGGAAACCAGCCGCCGTCGATGATCGCCGGAAGCAGGGGCGTGTAGGCGAAGCGTGCGAGGCCGATGCCGACCAGGCTGGCGCAGGAGGCCGACGCGACCGCGCGCCAGGCCCGCCGCCCGTCGGCAGAGGTCGGCAGGGGACCAGGCTGCAGTGACGTCGGCACGGCCATGGGACGAGGCTCCCGCCATCGGGTTGAGAGGGTGCATTCCGCAGGCACGGATGCCGGTCGCGCGCGCAAAACCCTTAGCCGCTGCCGGTCGCGGCGCGAACGGGATCGCGCCTCACGCGGTGGCGAATTCGAGACGAACGCCGCCGGGCATCGTGCACAGGAAATGGTGGGTCTCCGAGCCCTCTCGCATCGGGCCGGGCGCGAACTCGATCGCCGTGCCGGGATGGGCGCCGACCCGCTCGTGAGCCGCAACGAGCGCCGCCCGGTCGGCGACCGTGAGGGCGAGGTGGTGCAGGCCGACGTTGGCGCGCCGGTCGAACGGCACCGCCGTCTCGGGGTCCGCGACTCGCCACAGCGTCACCAGGATCGCGCCGTCGGAAACGAAGACCGCCGGGTAGGACGGCACGCTGCCGGCGACGCGCCATCCGAGCGCCTCGACGAAGAAACGCTCGGCGGCTTCGAGGTCCGGCACGGCGAGGCCGACATGGTGCGCGCCGCGGGTCAACGGGTTCGTCATGCGGGGATTTCCTGAGAGAATTTTCAAGCGGAGTGGATGCCGGCTCACGTGAAGAACATGCGACCGCACGGCAGGCTAGAGACCTTCCCGGGATCCGGGGATCACGGGAAGGTCTCTCAGGCGCGCCACCTCGGCGCGCAGGTCGGCGACCTCGGTCAGCAGCGGACGAAGCTCGGCCGCGATCTCGGCGCGGGTGAAGCGCGGCTCGATGTATTGCGGGCAGTTCCAGTCGAACCCCACCACGTCGACGACGAACGCGGAGGCGGCCGGCGGCGCGTCGGGGTGGACGACCTGCGCGACGAGGTCGGGGTCGTCGGCGGCCGCGACGACGCGCGCATGCCCGATCAGCTTGAGCCGGCGCCGGGCGGGGTAGTCCATCGCGAACAGGGCGACGCGCCCGCGCTCGATCACGTTGCCCTGCGAGATGAACTGGCGGTTGCCGGGGTAGTCGGCAAAGCCGATCCGGTTGCCGCCCAGCGCCCGGACGAAGCCGGCCGGGCCGCCGCGATGCTGGAGGTAGGGCCAGCCGTCGGGGCCGACGCTGGCGAGGTAGACGCTGTCGCGCGCCGCCAGGAATCCGTGCTCGCGCTCGGTCAGCGCGTCGCGTTCGTCGGGGGACGCCGCGTCGCGTCGGGCGTAGCTGGCACGCGAGCCGGCTTGCGCCTGGAGCGTGCGCGCCGCCTCGCCGAACAGGGTGTGGAAGTAGGTGTTGGGCATGCATGTGAATGTACGACGTCACGGATTGGCGATAATCCGTCCTGTCGGCAGTTCAGTATTTCACCGGGAGGAATGATCGTGGACCGCTTCGCGGCGCTGACCATCTTCGTCGCGGTGGCCGAGCGGGGCGGCTTCAAGGCCGCCTCCCGTCACCTCGGCGTCTCTCCGCCCGCCGTGACGCGGACGATCGCCGCCCTCGAACGGCATCTCGGCGTGCCGCTGTTCCGGCGCTCGACCCGCAGCGTGGCGTTGACGGAGGAGGGCGCCGCGCTCCTGGAGCGCGCCCGAGAGATCCTGATGCGGCTGCAGGACGCCGAGCACGTCGTGATGGGGCGCCAGACGACGCCGCAGGGCGAACTGCAGATCACCGCGCCGGTGGTCTTCGGCCGCCTGCACGTGCTTCCCGTGGTGGCCGACCTCCTCGCCCGCCACCGGCAGATGTCGGTGCGACTGATGCTCCTCGACCGCAACATCCGCCTCGTCGAGGAGGGGATCGACGTGGCGGTCCGCATCGGCGAGCCCCGCGACAGCAGCCTGCGCTCGGTCGCCGTCGGCACGGTACGGCAGGTCCTCGTCGCGAGCCCGACTTATTGCGCCGCGCGCGGGCACCCCGCCGACCCGAAGGCGCTCGACCTGCATGACCTCATCGCGGGCGACAACGTCCGGACCGGCTCGCAGTGGCGCTTCGGCCCGCACTCGGTCGGCGTCGCAATCACGCCGCGCCTCACCGTGACCTCGATCGACGCCCAGCTCGCAGCCGCAGCCGCCGGCCTCGGGATCGCGAACGTGCTGAGCTACCAGGCGGCCGAAGGCCTGGCCGCAGGCACCCTGCGCCGCGTGCTGGACGCGCACGCCCCGCCGCCCGTGCCGATCCACCTGCTGTTCGACGCCGGCCGCGCGAACCTGCCGAGCGTCCGCCTGTTCCTCGACGGCATGCGCGCCCGCGCGAAGAGCGGGGCCTGGCAGTGAAGCCAGCTCGCCTGTTAAGAGAAAGAGAGAGATTGATCCGCTGGACATCGACGCACGGCGATCGGCAGCTCCGCCGAATGGCGCGGCCACGTCTGAAGGGCGGCTGACGACCGATCGAGAACCGGGCGGCGCTGACCGGTATCCTGTTCGTGCTGCGCTCAGGTCTGCCCTGGGAGATGCTGCCCGCCGAGATGGCTGCGGCTGCGGGATGAGTTGCTAGCGGCGCCTGCGTGATTGGCAGGCGGCAGGGATTTGGGCGCGCCTGCATCAGGTCCTGCTGGAGCGCCTGCACGCGGCGGGTGAGATCGATTGGAGCCGGGCGAGCCTGGACAGCGCGTCTGTTCCGGCGAAAAAGGGGGCTCTGCGACGGGGCCGAACCCGACGGACCGGGGCAAGCCGGGCACGAAGCGCCACGTCGTCACCGATGCGCGCGGGACGCCGCTCGGCTTCTGCCTGAGCGGGGCCAATCGGCACGACAGCCCGATGCTGGCCCCGACGCTCGACGCGATCCCGCCCCGGCGTAGCGGACGGCGCAGGCGACCGCACCGACGGCCCAACAAGCTGCACGCGGACAAGGCCTACGATGCCAAGGCGCGACGCCAGGAATGCCGGGCCCGCGGGATCACGCCCCGCATCGCCCGCAAAGGCATCGAGAGCAGCGAGCGGCTTGGGCGTCATCGCTGGGTCGTTGAGCGCACCCACGCGTGGTTCAACCGCTTCCGCCGCCTGCCCGTCCGCTACGAACGACGCGCCGACATCTACGAAGCCTTCACCAGCCTCGCCGCCAGCCTTATCACCCTCAACCAGATCAGACGGTTCTGTTAGGCACTCTAAGCGCGGCTTCGTCCTGCTCCCACGACGATGGGTGGTGGAGCGCTCCTTCGCCTGGGCGACCCGCTTCCGGCGCATCGTCAAAGACTACGAACGCTATCCCAGCACCCTCGCAGACCTGCACATCGTCGCCTTCGTCTGCCTCATGCTCAAGCAGGCCGCGCTACTTGCCGCAAGTTCATAACTGCCTCTAGCTCAAAAAAGTTCGGTCAGGACGTACGGGGTAGCCCAGGACAAAATAAAACTTTGAGCCGTATCGCGAGGTCAGCCCGCGGATGGGCGCACAGGCTGTACTCTCCGAGCCAGCCGCCTGCGTCTCCTATGCGGAGGTCATGCACGTCCCAGAAGGTCGCGCATCCAATTACACTGAAGATAGATGGCGCCTGCCCGCTCACACAACGTGACCTCTCGGAACTGTGGCTCCTGGATCCTCAAGACGAGGGGCTGGAACCGCAGCAAGGCGAGAGATGGATCGTCGATCTCAACCTGCCGTTTGGTTGTTGGAATAGGTCAGGTTGAAGTCGGCGATCGCCTGGAGGCTGACGAGGTGGGCGTAGATGGCGGCGAGCCAGCCTTCGCGGCGCAGGCGAAGGAGGTCAGCGTCCGGGAGTTCGGCGAGCGCGCGTTCGTCGACGCCCTGCGCCCCGTGCAGGGTATGAGTGTCGCCGGTGTCCGGATCCCGCCCCTGGATGGTCACCGGGCGAAGCAGGCCGAGATCCTGCAGGATCTGGCCGAACGCAGCCGTGCGCCGGGCCGCGTCCGCATAGTCGCGCGTCAGGGCGATGCGCTCGGCAAGCGCGGGCGTGTCGCTACCGTCCGCGCCGAAGAGCGGAAGGCCGGCCTCGGTCTCGGCAGTGGCCAGGCCGTCGGCCGCCTCGTCGAGGCAGACCAGCGGATCGGCGTCGGCAACCTCGCCGAGGATGAACGGATAGCGGCGCAGGTACGCCGGCAGGTAGCGGCCGGTCCAGGCGCCGGCTTCGTCGATCAGCATCGACCGGCCCGGCCGGAAGCCGGTGATGAACACCGGCGTCGGGACACGCCCCTCGGGCAGGAACAGGATCGGCAGGTGCCGGCAGGCGGCGGCGAACTCGTCGGTCACCGCCGGGATCAGATGCGCGTCGCGGGCGAAGCCGAAGCGAGCGGGCTCGGCGAGGCGGAGGGCACGGTGGCTATCGCGGTTCAGCGGAACCACGTTGCGGTAGAACAAGGGCAGATCGGACATCGGTGGGCCTAGGTCGGAGATTGTGGATCGATCGGGTCGCGGGGCACTTCGGCTCGCTTAGGCGGGCTCTTTGGCCAGTGCATCGAGGGCCTGGGCGAGGCCGTGGAACGAGAGCGGGATGGCGACGTCCTGGCCTGCGGCGTTCTTGAAGGCGATGCGGCCGGGCTCGTTCGAGCCGCGCCAGCGGCGCAGGGCATCCTCGCGCACGCTGGCCTCCGCCACGCAGCCGCCGGGCAGGCAGCGGCGCCAGGCCAGCTCGAAGCCGGTGGTGTCCTTCTCGTCGATCAGCACCCGCACGCTGCCCGGCAGGGCGACGTTGGGCGGCAGGATCGCGGTGACCTGCAGCGGCTCGCCCGCCGAGACCCGGCCGATGGCGATCTGGGCGATCGGCTGCGCCTGCCCCTGCACCTGCATGGTCTGAGCCGCCTCGCAGATCCGCACCGGGCGATCGCCGCCGCCGCGCTGACAGCGCGGGACCCAGTCGCCGAAGCTCGCCGTGGTGCTGCCGGGCTCGTTCGGGACCGCGGCGGGCTTGGCCGGAGCGGCCGGGGCGGGCTTGCCGCCCTGCGCGAGGGCCAATGCGGCCGGAAGCGCGGCGGTCGCGGCGCAAAGCAGCCCGAGGGCGAGGAGGCGGCTGGTGTGTGGGGGCATGACGGGAACTCGTCCGGGCTTCGATGAGGCGTGGAACGCGAACGGCCCGCGCGTGGGGATGCGCGGGCCGTGGGTCGGTCTGATGGTCCGGCGCTAGAACCGGACGTTGAAGTTGCCCTTCACGCCGTGGTCCTGGGCGCGGGGGCCGACCTGGCCGGTGTAGTTCAGGCCGATCGTGGCGGCCGAGGCCACCTGCCAGTCGAGGCCGGCCGAGGCCACCAGGGCGTCGCGGTCGATCGGCACGCCCGAGGCGATGAAGCTCGGGCCGCCCACGCCGAAGCTCAGGAGCGCCGAGGGCACCACGTCGCCGAAGGCCCGGCGGTAGCCGACCAGGCCGCGGGCGACGAGCGGACGGTTCTCCCCGAACGCGTCGCCGAGCACGAGTTGGCCCTGGATGCCGGCGGTGGCGGTCTGGATGTCGTAGCCGCGGCCCGCCACCGTCAGCGCCGCGATCCCGCCCTGCTCGGTCAGGCCGTCGCGGCGGATATGGATCGCCGCGCCGCCCGCGAACGGCTCGACGTAGCCCGTCGCCGTGCCGATGCGGTAGCCGACCTCGCCAAAGCCCTGGATCGTCTCGCCGCCGGCCTTGCCCGACAGGCTCTGCGAGAAGCCCGGGAACGCGGCCGTGCGCCGGGCCGTCAGCCCGTTGTCGGCGTAGGCCGCGCCGAGCCGGAGCTGCAGCGGGCCGACCGGGCCGCGGGCGTAGACCGCCCCGTACCCGCTCTCCACCGTGCCCGAGGACAGGCGGCCGGTGACGTCGAACCCAGTGAAGCTGTAGCCGCCGGCCACACCCACCCGCCACGCCGACAGGTCCGCTCCGGCGCCCGTCAGGCCCGACAGGGCGGTCTCGGCGCCGAGCACGAAGCCGCTGGTCTGGCGCGACAGCCCGGCCGCGTTGCCGTTGCCGGCGGTGTTGCCGAAGGCGCCGAACGCCTGGCCCCAGACCGCGTAGGCCGGCACCACGAACTGCGTCGGCACCGCCGAGAGCGTGGGGGCGCGGCCCGGCAGGTCGGCGGTGTAGGTCCCCGGCAGGGTCGAGCCCGGCGCGAAGCGCTGGCCGATGCTGCCGGAGCCGCCGGCAAAGCCGTTGCTCTCGCCGAAGCGCAGGTGGTCGAGGATGGTCTCGCGCACGAACGAGGCGCCCTCGAACATCGTCGTCACCGCGCTGGCGTAGACCTCGCCCGACAGCGCGTTGAAGGCCTGGCGCGACTGCGCGGCCGAGAGCACCGCGATCGCGTCGTAGATCGGCGTGCCGACGCCGAGAGCCTGGGCGGCGGCGGCGACGTTGGCCTGGTTGCGGGTCTGCGCGGTGGCGCCGAAGGCCAAGTCGTTGCGGGCGAGCCGCAGGTACACGTCGTTGGCGTCGTAGGCGAGGAACGGCGTCAGGAAGGCGAAGTTCGAGCTCACGCCTGCGAACCGCCCGGCGACGCCGCCGGCCGCCGTGAGGATGGTGTAGCGCGTGCTCGGCGCATACGCCCCCGTGCCGGCGGTGACCTGCACCGTGCCGCCCTGCAGCGTCGCGGTTCCGGTGCCGGCGATGCGGTCGGACTGTCCGGCTGCCGTGGCGTCGACCCGGTACAGCGACTGGGCGGCAAACAGAACGTTGCCGTTCACGTTCAGCGTGCCGAGGCTGCCGGCCGCGGTGGTGGCACCCGGGGCGACGCTCGCACCGGATTGGACGGTCAGACCGCCGATGGTTCCCGTGCCCCCGACGACCGCAGCGTTGGCCACGGTGACCACCGTGTTGGCGAGGCTGCCGTTGACCACGAACCCGCCCGTGGCGACCGTGGTCGGCCCCGAGAGGGTGCCGGTGCCGGTGCCGGTGTAGGTGAGCGTACCGGCTCCCTGCTTGACGAAGCGGCCGGTACCGTTGAGCGCGCTGCCGAGCGTCGCATCGCTCGCCTGATCGATCACCAGGGTGGTGTTGCTGGTCACACCGCCGCTGCCGAGGCTGGCGGCCGAGGCCACCAGTGTGCCGGCCGAGACCGTGGTGCCGCCCGAGTAGGTGTTGGTGCCGGTGAGCGTCAGGGTGCCGGTGCCGAGCTTGGTCAGGCTGGTGGCCGAGCCGCCATCGACGATCGTGCCGGCATAAGCCGTCGAGCTGTTGTCGCCGTTGGTGGTGAGCGCGCCGTTGCGCAGGATCGCCCCGCCGTTGCTGCCCGACAGCGAGCCGACGGTGAACGCCGTGCCGCCGAGGTCGACAGTGCCGTTGTTGGTGAGCCCGGTCACGCCCGTGAGCGGGCCGGCGAGCACGAAGCTGGCGCCTGCCGCATTGGTTACCGCCCCGGCAATCCGGCCGGAGGCAGTGATCGCGGCGGCGTTCGTCACCGCCCCGTTGATCGTTCCGCTGGTGGCGAGGCTGCCGCCGGTCACCGCCACCGCGCCGTTGATCGTCCCGGCGTTGGTGCTGGTGCCGGCGCTGTTGGCCAGGCCGCCGTTGAGCGTCGCGGCATTGCCGAAGGTGCCGCTGTTGGCGACGCCGCCGTTGATCGTGCCGGTGTTGGCGAGCGTCCCGGCATTGGAGACCGGCGCGGAGGCCGTGGTCCAGGTCCCGGTGTTGGTCAGCGTGCCGCCGGCGTCGTTGCGGGCGTTGCCCTGCCACAGGCCGGAATTGCTCACGCTGCCGGTGTTGGCGGTGAGGTTGCCGGTCCACACGCCCGTCGTGCGGTTGGCGATGGTGCCCGAGGCGGCGTTGCTCACGTCGGCGTTGTAGCGCCCGTCGTTGACCACGCTGCCGCTGTTGGCGAGCGCATCGGTGATCGTGCCGCCCTGCGCCACCTGGATTGAACCAGAGTTCACGATCCCGGCCGGCGCCGTGAGGCTGCCGCCGTTAGCCACTGTCAGGCTGCCGGCATTGGTCAGCAGGCCGGCGATCCCGTAGGCGCCCGAGCCCGCAACCGCCACCGTGGCGCCGCCGGCATTGGTGAGTGTGCCGTTGCTCGCCACGTTGCCGGTGACGCTGAACGTGCCGGCGTTGTTGGCGATGGCCCCGTCGATCCGCCCGGCCGAGGCCGTCACCGTGCCGGTGTTGGTCAGGCCACCGGCGATCGTGCCGGAGGTGGTGAGATTGCCGCTGTTGGCGACCCCGCCGCTTAGGCTGCCGGTGTTCGTGGCATTGCCCGCGTTGGCGAGCGCGCCTGCAACGCTGCCGGCGTTGGTGAAGGTCGCGGCGTTGGCGACCGGGCCGGCGAGCGAGCCGGTGTTGGCCAGCGTGCCGGCCGACACCGTGGTGGTCCCGGTGTAGCTGTTGGCCCCCGACAGCGTGAAGGTGCCGGTCCCGACCTTGATCAGCCCGCCGCTGCCCGAGATCGTGCCGGCGTAGGCGGTCGAGGCGTTGCTGCCGCCGGTGGTCAGGATGCCTGAGCCCAGCGTCACGCTACCCGAGCCGGCCAGCGAGGCGATGGCCTGGTTGAAGGTCGCCAGGTCCATCCGTGCGCCGGATGCGATGGTCACGGCGGAGGTGGCCGAGAAGGCGTTGGCCGCCCCCGCCGCCAGCGTGCCGGCGTTGATCGCGGTGGCGCCGGTGTAGCCGTTCGCCCCCGACAGGGTCAGGGTCCCCGTACCGACCTTGGTCAGGGCTGTCGCACCGCCGATCGTGCCAGCATAGGCCGACGACGTGCCGTCGGACCCGGCCGACAGCGTGCCGCCGTTGGCGATCGTGGCAGCTGCGGTCGAGCCCGTGAGCGAACCGACCACGAGGCTGTTGCCGCCGAGGTCGATCGAACCGTCGTTGGTCAGCCGCCCGATGCCGGTGAGCGCATCGGTCTGGACGAAGCTCGCCCCGGCGTTGTTCGTCACCGCGCCGTTGATCTGGCCCTGCGCGTTCACCGTGGCGGCATTGCTCAGCGTGCCGTTGACGATACCGGTGGTGGTGAAGGTCCCAGCCAGGATCGCCGCGCCACCGTTGATCGTGCCGGTGTTGGTCGTGGTGCCGGCGAGGTTGGTCAGGCCGCCGCCGATCGTGCCGGCGTTGCTCAGCGTGCCGGTGTTGGCCGCCGTCCCGGTGATCGTCCCGGTGTTGCCGGCCAGGCCGGCGTTGCTGAGGTTACCCGTCACCGTGCCGGCGTTGGTGAAGGTCGCGTTGTTGCTCACGTTTGAGGTGATCGCGCCGCCGCCGGCGATGACGAGCGTACCCGCCTGCACCGTGGTGGCGCCCGTATAGGTGCTGGCCCCGGACAGCGTCAGCGTACCCGCCCCGAGCTTGACCAGGCCGATCGTCCCACCCGTGCTGGTCAGCGCGTTGGCGATGGTCGCGCCGACGTTCGTGTCGACGTTCATGAAGCTCTGGTTCGGCGTCATGCCGTCGCCGGTGAGGTTGAGCGTGCCGGTGCCGGCAAGCTGGTAGCCATCCACCGTGAACTGAAGGCCTTGCAGGTTCTGCGCGCCCGCCACCGTGACGGTGCCGGCCGTCGTGCCGAAGATCCCGACGCCCGAGCGCCAGACGTCGTTGACCTGCCCGCCGGGCAGCATCGTCCAGTTGGTGCTGGTGGCGTTCCACGCACCGGTGCCGCCCTGGGGGCCGGCGGTGGCGCCGGTGGTGTCGGCGCCGTCGAAGTACTGCACCGACTGGTTGCCGTTGGTCAGCAGCACGTTCACCTGGTTCGGGATGTTGGTGTAGACCAGCGCCGAGGTGCCGGCCGTCGGCGTGGTCACAGTGCCGAACCCGCCCGTGAGCGCGCCGCCGTAGTTGTACAGCCGGTAGGCGCCCGAGACCGGGTTGGTGGCAGCGTTGCTCGCGGCCACCAGGTTGAGCGTGCCGGCGAGCGCCAGGTTGCCGCCGACGTTGATCAGGTCGTTGCTCGCCCCGCCGACGAAGCCCGGCGCACCGAGCTCGAACAGCGAGGTCGAGGCGGCGTTCAGGGTGTAGTTGCCGGCCACCGTCAGCGTGCCGGGCGAATTATCGGCCGAGACCGTGCCGCCGTTCATCACCACCGAGCCGGCGATGGTGCCGGACCCGTGCAGCGTGCCGCCCGTGTTGACGTTGACGACCGCACTGTTGGCCGCCACCGCGCCCACCGCCGCCGTGTTGCCCAGCGTGCCGTTCACCGCCAGAATCCCGGCGTTGACGTTGGCCGTGCCGGTGAACAGGCCGTTGGCGGCGCTGTTGACGCCGGTAAGATTGAGCTGGCCCGAGCCGTTCTGGTTGAGCGTGCCCGCCCCGGTGACCGTGTTGGTCAGCGTCAAGTCGCTCGTGCGGGCGACGGTGAGCACGCTGGCGCCGTTGCCGCCGCCGGCCGCCGCGTTCACGATCGCGATGTTGCCGGTGGGTGTCCCGGCCGTGTTGCCGATCACCAGCGTGCCGCCGTCGATCTGCACCGCGTTGGCGTTGGCGCCCGCCGCCGCCGTTGAGGCGATGGTGCCGGAGTTGGAGAGCCCCGTCGTGCCGGTGCCCGCCACCCGCAGGCCGATCGCGCCCTGCACCGTGGTGTTGGCCGCCACCGTCGCGGTATTGCTCGCGCTGTTGCCGGTGAGGAAGAGGCCGGCATTGCCCGCGCAGGCGGCCGTGATCGCGCCGTTGGCGGTCACCGCCACCGCACCCGTCGTCCCGGTGGCCACGATGCCCGACCCGTTCGTCGTGGTGATCGCCCCCGCCGACACGGTGACCGTACCCGTGCCCGCCGTGGTCGCGTTGATGCCGGTGCTGGTCGCTGTGACGGCACCCGATCGCGTGACTAGAATGTTACCCACGTTGCCGGTTCCGGTGATCGCCGCATCGATGCCGACCGTGCCGCTGGCGGCTCCTGATCCGGCCACAATGATGGCCGCGCCCGCCGTGGGACCTGCACCGGTCTGCCGGGCGTAGATGCCGGCTTGGCCGCTGCCGGCGACACTGCCCGCTCCATCGATGCTGATCGTGCCGGTGCCGGACTGTGTTGCGCTGATGCCGCGGCCGGTCCCGCTTGCCAAGCTGACGGTGCCGCCCGCCACGATGCTGATCGTGCCTATGCCGGTCGCCGCCGCGTCGATGGCGTTGTTGTTGCCGTTGCCGGTAACGGTGCCGAGTGCCCCGCCCACGGCCGTCGTGCCGAGAATGATGTTGCCGGAGGTGGTGTCGGCATGGAGGCCGATGGCATTCGTTCCGATGATCGACCCGTTGCCGGTGACGGTGAAGTTGCTGGTGCCGGCGCTTGCGTAGACGCCGTAGCTGCCCGAGATGGTGCCGGTGTTCGTGATCGTTCCGCCGCCGCTGGGCGAGAACACGCCAGACTCCGGAAGAAGCGGTCCCTGAAGCGTGCCGGTGTTGACGAGCGTGCCGCCGCGAAGCTGCACCACGTCCGAGCCCGCCGTCGTGATCGTCACGGTGCCGTTGTTGTTGAAGACCGTGCCGGCGGCGATGTCGATGGCGCGGAGGTTTGATGTGCCGACGTTACCGAAGGCGGCGCTGGTGAGGCCGGTCGAGGTGAAGGTGCTGGTACCGCCAACGGCCCCGAACGTCAGCGTGCCCCCGATCGCCTGGAGGCCGCCGCCAGTCATTGATCCGGTCAGCGTTTGTGTGCCGGTGCCGATCTTGGCGAGGACGCCCGTGCCGTTGGCGTTGATCGCGCCGGCGTAGCTGCCCGTGGCGTTGCCACCGCCGGTGGTGAGCGTCTGGCCCGCCGTGATCGCCACGGTGCCGGCGCCCGCGTTGCTAACTGCCGCGCCGCCGTTCAGTGGTCAGCCCCCATTGAAGTGGTCCGCCCTTTGGTATGGCTTTTGAGCCTGGAGGACGGACGAGATGGCAAAACACCCGAAGCCCGAGGAGATCGTCGCGAAGCTCCGTCAGGCGGACGTGCTGATCTCACAGGGCCAGAGCGTGGCCGATGCAATCCGCGCGCTCGGTGTGAGTTCGGTGACGTACTACCGGTGGCGGCGTGA
>NZ_VRUT01000092.1:0-20464 GCF_008039465.1 Methylobacterium sp. WL120
GGCGCCGCGGCGCTCGCTGGCATCGAAGCCGTAGCCGGCGTTGATACCGAAGTAGGCGCCGGTCCAGGTGAACACCGGAACGGGCGTGAACACCGGCGGCGGTGCGCGACGCGGAAGGTCGGCAGCGGACGCGGCGGCGGTGAGGCCAACGAGCACGGTGGTGGCGAGGAGAAGGCTCTTCATTTTTTCTGGGTCCTGATTGGCAAAGCCGAGGTGGTTCTAAACCGGGTTGCCCGCTCGGTCTGTCGCTTTCCTGCAACAAGCTCGGCTAGATGAACCGGAAGCCGTCAACGAAAGGTGAAGGTTACGCCCGGCTTACTCAATGTCGTTCGCGTGTGTGTTTTGGCGCACATGGCTGGGGGAAGAAGATCAAATGGATTTCCCGCCGGGGTTCTGTTGTTCAGATTTGCGCGCCGCGGCCGCGGAAGTCGGCCCAGTGCTTATCAAATGATAAAGGGCGCCGCTGGCATCGGCACTTTATTTCCGGTCGCGGACGTGGCTCCGTTCGTAAGGCCGGGATTAACCCTGTGGCGTCATCCTCCATGCCAACGGACGCACGGGCGACCCGGGGGGATCACGATGGGCGAGGACTATGAACCGGCGCCGTCGCACGGCACCCTGCGCTGGGCGATCCAGACAGTCGGCATCGCCGGTTTGTTCGGTCTGGTGGCCGTCCACCACTTCGCGCAACCGGATCGCATCCCGCCCGCTTCGACCCACGTCGCCCAATCCGGCATAGCCCGCAGTGTCATCGATCCCGAGACCACCGGCTCGATCGCGCAGGGCGCTCGCGCGGTGAGACTCGATCCCTGCGGCCTGTCGGGCGGGACGCACGCGCTGCGTCCTTGAGGACGGCACGGCCGTTTCGCACGGGGAAACCCCGCCTCGGCCGGCGGCCTCCAATTGACAAGTGGTAGCAAGGGCCTAAGTGTCCCGCGCATCCGCAGGTGCGACGGGCTTGCGTTCCGACAGGCCGTCGCCGCCGTCGCCGCGAGGACGTTCTCCGCGCCGGCCTGCTTGACCCCGCGCGTAACGGTTCTCAAAAGATTATGTCATTTGCCGATCTCGGATTGAGCGACAAGGTCCTCCAGGCCGTCACCGCCGCCGGCTATACGGAACCGACGCCGATCCAGAGCCAGGCGATTCCGCACGTCCTCGCGCGCCGCGACGTGCTCGGCATCGCGCAGACCGGCACCGGCAAGACCGCGGCCTTCACCCTGCCGATGCTGACCATGCTCGAGAACGGGCGTGCGCGCGCCCGGATGCCGCGAACCCTCATCCTCGAGCCGACGCGCGAACTCGCGGCGCAGGTCGTGGAGAACTTCGACCGCTACGGCACCAACCACAAGCTCAACGTCGCGCTGATCATCGGTGGCGTCTCCTTCGCAGACCAGGATGCGAAGCTGACCCGCGGCACCGATGTGCTGATCGCGACGCCGGGCCGGCTCCTCGACCATTTCGAGCGGGGCAAGCTGCTTCTGAGCGGCGTCGAGCTGCTGGTGATAGATGAGGCGGACCGCATGCTCGACATGGGGTTCATCCCCGACATTGAGCGCATCGTGAAGATGGTGCCGTTCACGCGCCAGACGCTGTTCTTCTCCGCGACCATGCCGCCGGAGATCGAGCGCCTCGCGGACATCTTCCTGCACAACCCTGAGCGGATCGAGGTGGCGCGCGCCGCCTCCACCGCTTCGACCATCGTCCAGCGCCTGGTCGCGACCTCGTCGGACGGCAGCGCCAAGCGTGATCGCCTGCGGCGGCTGATCCGCGGCGAGGCGGACCTCAAGAACGGCATCATCTTCTGCAACCGCAAGCGTGACGTGGCACTGCTGCAGAAGTCGCTGGTCAGCCACGGCTTCGATGCGGCCGCCTTGCACGGCGACATGGACCAGCGTTCGCGCACAACTGCCCTCGACGCCTTCCGCGGCGGCGAGACCGCGCTGCTGGTTGCCAGCGACGTCGCCGCCCGCGGCCTAGACATCCCGGCGGTGAGCCACGTCTTCAACTTCGACGTGCCGAACCACCCCGAAGACTACGTCCACCGCATCGGCCGCACCGGCCGCGCCGGCCGCTCGGGGGCGGCCTTCACCCTGGTCAGCCGCAGCGACGACCGCTCGCTGCAGGCGATCGAGTCGCTGATCGGCCAACCGATCCCGTGGATGGACGGCGACCTCGATACCGCCGCGACCGCCACCACTGTGCCCGCGGCCGAAGAGGACGGAGAGCCCCGCACCCGTCATCGCGGACGCTCCACCGAGACGTCGCGGCGCGGCCGGAGAGCTCCGGCCGAGGCCGCGGCGCCGCGCGAGGCCCGGTCACCCAGGGCGCGCCGTGGGTCGCCAGACGCCGAACCAACGGCCAACCTAGAGTCGCCCCCTCACGAGGAGGCGGCTCCGCGCCGCGAGGCCCGGAGCCGGCAGGACGAGCCTCGGCGCGAGACTCCACAGCGTCAGAGGGCCGAGGTTCGGCCGCGCACCGAGCGGCCCAGCGCTCCCCCTCTGCGCCCGGTTCAGGAGCGGTCGCGCGACGACCGCGGCCACGGGCGGCGGCGCGACGAGGACGGCGACACGCCGGTCGGCCTCGGCGATCACGTGCCCGCCTTCATGTTGCGTTCGGCGGCGATCAAGAAACAGGACTGACGTCATATCCGCGACCTTTGCCTTAACGGTCCGTCCACGCTCCTTGAGGTAGCTTGTGACGTCGGCTCCGTTCGCATCACGCGCCGGGACCGTGACGGACCGACGGGGATCGGATGAGCGACGGGCAGTACGCCGACCGTGATCGCAGCTTCGCCTTGGCGCAACGCGCCCAGGAATTGATGCGCGATTACGGGCCTTCCGCGACCCCGCGGGCCTATGCCGTCTGGTACACCTACGTGTCCGGCGACCGCCCCTTGATGAACGACGCGATCAAGCGGCTCACCGCGCAGAGCGCGGGGCTTTCGCCGATGGACATCGACGAACTCTACGACACGTATCTCGACGGCTCGCGCTACGCCGCCGCCGCCGGGGAGACCGGCGCGACGATGCTGGCCGAGATCGAGGGCGTCATGGAGATGCTCGATCTCTCCCTCGGCTCGGCGGCGCAGTACGGCGAGTCCTTGCGTGCGTTGAGCCTCGACCTTTCGGTCTCGACCCTGAACCGCGCACGCCTGCGCGAGATCGTGGCGACCCTGGTCGCCACCACCCGCGAGGTGGCATCCAACAACCGCACCCTCGAAGCGCGGATGCGCGAGAGCCGCACGGAGGTCGAATCGCTGCGCGAAAAGCTCGAGGCGACCCGGATCGAGAGCCTGACCGATCCGCTGACCGGACTTGCGAACCGCAAGCACTTCGAGGAGATGCTGCAAATGGCCCTCGACGGCGCGGCCCGCGGCGCCCAGCCGAGCCTGATCGTCCTCGACATCGACTTCTTCAAGCGCTTCAACGATCTCTACGGCCACCTCATCGGCGATCAGGTGCTGAGGCTGGTGGCGGTCGTGATGCGGGAAAGCGTCGAGAAGGGCGCGATGCTCGCCCGCTTCGGCGGCGAGGAATTCGGCATCCTTCTGCCGAACGCCACCCGCGAAACTGCCCGCGCCATCGCCGAGAAGGTCCGCATCAGCGTCATGGGCCGAGAGCTGATGAAGCGTTCCACCGGCGAGTCGCTCGGCAAGGTCACGATCTCGCTTGGCGTCGCGACCTACCGCCGTGGCGACAACCCGGTCTCGCTGCTGGAGCGCGCCGACCTGTGCATGTTCGCGGCCAAGCGTTCCGGCCGCAACCGCACGCTCGACGACGCGACCACGGCCGAACTCGCCGCCGCGGTCGCCTGATCCGAAAAGGCGTCGTTCAGGCCGGCGCGAGCAACCGCTCCGGGCCGACCGGCGTGATCGCGACGGATTCGCCGCAGCCGCAGGCCGAGGTCTGGTTCGGGTTGTTGAACACGAACTGCGAGGCGAGCTTGGACGTCTGGAAGTCCATCTGCGTGCCGAGCAGGAACAGCAGCGCCTTCGGATCGACGAAGACCTTCACGCCGCGATCCTCGACCATGTCCTCGCCGGGTTTGCGATCCTCGGCATATTCCATCGTGTAGGACATCCCGGCGCAGCCGCCGTTCTTCACGCCGACCCGAAGCCCGGCGATCGGCCGGTCTGCGTCGGCGATGATCGCCTTGATGCGGTCGGCTGCCGCGTCCGTCAGCGACATGACCTTGAAACTCGTGGACATCGGTGGCTCTCCGGCAGCCGGGTTCAAGGCCCGGGCGGTTGAGGGTGGGCGTACGGCGTTAAGATAAGGATCGCGACGGGCGTGGTCTACACCCACGCCCGAGCCATGCTAGGATCATCGCGGTCGATCGGAGGAGCCCATGGGCGAGCCGGCAATTCGCAGGATGAGCGCGGACGAGTTCTTCGCGTGGCAACGCGACCAGGACGGGCTCTACGAACTCGTTGACGGCATCCCGGTGCCGCACGTGAAGATGATGACCGGAGCGAGCGTCCAGCACGACCGGGCCACCGTGAACATCATCGCATCGCTTCATGGACAGTTGCGTGGATCCGGCTGCCGTCCGACGACCGACGACGTCGCGATGCGCACCAGCATCACGACGATCCGCCGCCCGGACATCACCGTGGAATGCGGCGACCTCGTTCGCGACACCTACGAGAACCGTTCGCCGCGCCTCGTCGTCGAGGTGCTGTCGCCTTCGACCAGCAGCATCGACCGGTTCAAGAAGCTCGACGAATATCGGCGTCATCCGACGCTGCGCTACATCCTGCTCGTCGAGACGCGCTTCTCCGGCGCAGTCCTCTATCGCCGGGACGAGGATGGGGGCGCCTGGGAAACCTCGGCCTACGAGGCGATGACGGACCGGATCGACCTGCCCGCCATCGGTGCCGCCCTGGACCTCGCCGACATCTACGAGGACATGACGTTCGAGCGCGAGCCGGAGCCGCCGGGCTGATCGGCCGGCCTCACCACATGTCGAGGGCGACGCGGGCCTCGTCGGACATGCGGCTCTGATCCCACGGCGGATCGAACACCATCGTCACCGCGCAGGACTGGACGCCCGGCACTTTGGCGACCGCATCCTCGACCCAGCCGGGCATCTCGCCGGCGACCGGGCAGCCCGGCGCAGTCAGCGTCATATCGATGGCGACCTTGCGGTCGTCGTCGATGTCGACCTTGTAGATCAGGCCGAGCTCGTAGATGTCGGCCGGGATCTCCGGATCGTAGACGGATTTCAGCGCCGCCACGATGTCGTCGGTCAGGCGGTCGAGTTCCGCCGGCGGCACGCCCTCGGCCCCCGCGACCTTCGGCGTGTTCGCGCCCCCGGTGATCGTCGCATCGCTGCTCATCGTCGTCTCCTTCTCGGGCCGCCGCCAAGCGGCGACCATGTCCATACGCTCAGGCGAACATCATCTCGGCGCGGGCCAGCGCCTCGGCCAGCACGTCGATCTCGGCGCGGGTGTTGTACAGCCCGAACGAGGCGCGGCAGGTGGAGGTGACGCCGAAGCGCGTGAGCAGCGGCATGGCGCAATGCGTGCCGGCGCGGACCGCAACGCCGGACCGGTCGATCACCGTCGCGATGTCGTGGGCATGCGCGCCTTTCATCTCGAAGGCGATGACGCCGCCCTTGCCCTTGGCGTTGCCGATCTGGCGGACCGAATTCATCGCGCCGAGACGCTCCTGGGCGTAGGCCGTGAGGTCGGCCTCGTGCGCGGCGATCTTCTCGCGGCCGATCCCCATCATGAACTCCAGCGCGGCGCCGAGGCCCACCGCCTCGACGATCGCGGGCGTGCCCGCCTCGAAGCGGTGCGGCGGGTCGTTGTAGGTGATGGCGTCCTGGCTCACCGTGCGGATCATCTCGCCGCCGCCCTGGTAGGGCGGCAGGCGGTCGAGCCATTCCTTCTTGCCGTAGAGCACGCCGATCCCGGTCGGGCCGTAGACCTTGTGTCCGGTGAAGACGAAGAAGTCGCAATCGAGGGCCCGCACGTCGATCGGCTGATGCACCGCGCTCTGCGCGCCGTCGAGGAGCACCGGCACGCCGTGGGCGTGGGCGATGCGCACGATCTCCGCCGCCGGCGTGACCGTGCCGAGCACGTTCGACATCTGCGTGATCGCGACCATCTTGGTGCGCGGCGTGAACAGCTTCTCGTATTCCTCGACGAGGAAGTTGCCGTCGTCGTCGACCGGCGCCCACTTGATCACCGCCCCGCGCCGCTCACGTAGGAAGTGCCACGGCACGATGTTGGAATGGTGCTCCATGATCGAGAGGATGATCTCGTCGCCCTCCCCGATCATCCCGCCCCAGCCCATCGACGACGCCACGAGGTTGTAGGCCTCGGTGGCGTTGCGGGTGAAGATGATCTCATCCGTGGACGCGGCGTTCAGGAACTGCCGCGTCGTCTCGCGCGCACCCTCGAACCCTTCGGTCGCCGCGTTGGCCATGAAGTGCAGGCCGCGGTGGACGTTGGCGTACCCGGTCTCCATGCACGCCACCATCGCGTCGATCACCGCACGCGGCTTCTGCGACGAGGCGGCGTTGTCGAGGTAGACCAGCGGCTTGCCGTAGACCTTTTCGGAGAGGATCGGGAATTGCGCCCGGATCGCATCGACGTCGTAGGCTGGATGCAGCATGGGTGCGTTCATGGTCACGACCTTCGATCCGGGTTGTCGTTCACAGCGTCGCCCCTCCCCGGCGCCATCCTCAATCCGACATGCTGGAGTGAGGCGGCTTTCGGAAGCCACCGGATGCGCTGAAGTTCTCCTGCGAGAGTCGCCAAGGCGGCCCCCTCTAGAAAAGGGCGGGGAGGGATACCGCGACGCGAAGGGTTCACCCCCGCGACGCGAGCCACGCCTCGATCTCGCCGATCAGCGCGGCGCGTGCACCCTCGTGGGTCACAGATTCCACCGCCTCGCCGACGAAGGCCTGCACCAGCAGGCTCTCGGCGATCGGCTTCGGCAGGCCGCGGGCCATGAGGTAGAACAGGAGATCCTGGTCCGGGGCGCCGCATGTGGCGCCGTGGCCGCAGGCGACGTCGTCGGCGAAGATCTCCAGCTCCGGCTTGTTCATCATCTGCCCCTCGTCGGAGAGGAGCAGACAATCCGACTTCATCTTGCCGTCGGTCTTCTGCGCGATCTGGCGGACGATGATCTTGCCCTGGAACACGCCGGTGGCGTCCCCGTCGATCACCGTCTTGAACATCTCGCGGCCGACGCCGCCGACCGCCGCGTGGTCGGCGAGCAGGGTCGAATCCGCAAGCTGCCCGTCGCCGAGCATCGTGGCGCCGTTGACGACGGCGTTCACGTTCTCACCGGCGACGTGCATGAAGATCTGATGGCGCGACAGGACCGCGCCGGTAACGAGGTTCACGGTCTCCAACTGCGATTCGTCGTCGAGCCGGACGCTGATCGTCGACAGGGCGATCGCCTTGTCGCCCTCGCGGTTGATGCGCGCGTGCCGGAAGGCGGCATGCTTGCCGACATGCACGTCCAGGGCGTCGTTCGGCTGGTAGGTCAGCCCGTTCGGCCCTTCATGCGTCTCCAGCAGGGTGAACTCGGCACCGTCGGCGACCTCGACCAGCACCCGCGTCGCGGTCGAGAAGCCCTCGGCGCCGGCGCCGACGAAGCGCAGGTGCAGCGGGGTCTCGACCTTGGCGCCAGCCTCCACCGAGATCAGCGCGCCGTCGGCGAGGAAGGCCGTGTTGAGCTGGTAGATCGGGTTCTCCCGCGCCTGCGCGACGGGGGCGAGGTTCTTGAGGCGCGCGTCGCCCTGGCTGAGGGCGTCGTTCAACGGCGACACCGAAACGCCGGCCGGGACGCGATCGAGGTCCGACAGCTCGCGGATCAGGTGCCCGTTGACGAAGGTCAGGCGTACCGCCTCGATCGCCGAGAACGCGGTCGCGGAGGCGACGGCGGCCTTGGCCACGTCGAGGGACGGTGCGTCGGCCGGCGGCGCGGCTTCCTGCATCGCGGCGCGCAAATCGGTGTACTTGAACGCCTCGACGCGGCGGCTCGGCAGGCCGGCCGCCTCGAAGAAGCGGAACGCCTCTTCGCGGTCGATCGCTTTATCGCTGCCGAAGCCCTTGCGGGCGGTCTCGAACAGGGTCGAGAGACCGGTCTCGGCCGAGGTGCGGAGGTTGGCGATGTCGGCCATGGGCTTACGCGGCCTCGTTGGTGCGGTACTCGGCGTAGCCGGACGCCTCGAGTTCCTTGGCGAGCTCCTTGCCGCCGGTCTTCACGATCAGGCCCTTCGACATGACGTGGACGGTGTCGGGCACGATATAGTCGAGCAGGCGCTGGTAGTGGGTGATGACCAGGAACGAGCGGCCTTCCGCGCGTAGCGCGTTCACGCCCTCGGAAACAATGCGCAGCGCATCGATGTCGAGGCCGGAATCGGTCTCGTCGAGCACGCAGAACTTCGGCTGCAGCAGCGCCATCTGCAGGATCTCCATGCGCTTCTTCTCGCCGCCGGAGAATCCGACGTTGAGGGCGCGCCGGAGCATGTCCTTGTTGATCTCGAGCTTCTCGGCGGCCGCGTTGACCTTCCGGATGAAGTCGGGCGTGGCGATCTCAACCTCGCCGCGGGCGCGGCGCTGGGCGTTGAGGCAGGCCTTGAGGAAGGTCATCGTGCCGACGCCGGGGATTTCCAGCGGGTACTGGAAGGCGAGGAACACGCCGGCGGCTGCGCGCTCGTCGGCGCCCATCTCCAGCACGTTCTGGCCGTCGAGCAGGATCTCGCCGTCCAGGACCTCGTAGTCCTCCTTGCCGGCGATGACGTAGGAGAGCGTCGACTTGCCGGAGCCGTTCGGCCCCATGATCGCGGCGACTTCGCCGTCGTTCACGGTGAGGTTCAGGCCGTTGAGGATGCGGTTGTCCTCGATCTGCACGACGAGGTTCTTGATTTCGAGCATGTTGGCTTAGTCCCGTAAGAATTCGTATCCCGCGCTTCGGCGGCGCGAAGGGCGCCTCCCCCACCAGGGGGAGGGCATTTCAAAGCGTCTGGCCGAGGCGCGTCAGCCGACCGAGCCTTCGAGGCTGATCGAGATCAGCTTCTGGGCCTCCACCGCGAACTCCATCGGCAGCTGCTGCAGCACGTCGCGGACGAAGCCGTTGACGATCAGCGCGGTCGCCTCCTCTTCGGAGAGGCCGCGCTGGAGGCAGTAGAACTTCTGGTCCTCGGAGATCTTCGAGGTGGTGGCCTCGTGCTCGAACACTGCGCTCGCGTTCTTCGACTCGATGTAGGGCACAGTGTGCGCCCCGCACTGGTCGCCGATCAGCAAGCTGTCACAGTTGGTGAAGTTGCGCGCGTTCGACGCCTTCTTGTGCGCCGAGACGAGCCCGCGATAGGTGTTCTGCGAGCGGCCGGCCGAGATGCCCTTCGAGATGATCCGGCTGGTGGTGTTCTTGCCGAGATGGATCATCTTGGTGCCGGAATCGACCTGCTGCATGCCGTTCGACACCGCGATCGAGTAGAACTCGCCGCGGGACTCGTCACCGCGCAGGATGCAGGACGGGTACTTCCAGGTGATCGCCGAGCCGGTCTCGACCTGCGTCCACGAGATCTTCGAGCGGGCGCCGCGGCAATCGCCGCGCTTGGTCACGAAGTTGTAGATGCCGCCCTTGCCCTCGTTGTCGCCGGGGTACCAGTTCTGGACCGTCGAGTATTTGATCTCGGCGTCGTCCAGGGCGACCAACTCGACGACCGCCGCGTGCAGCTGGTTGTCGTCGCGCTTCGGGGCGGTGCAGCCCTCGAGATACGAGACGTAGGAGCCCTTGTCGGCGATGATCAGCGTGCGCTCGAACTGGCCGGTGTCGCGCTCGTTGATGCGGAAGTAGGTCGACAGCTCCATCGGGCAGCGCACGCCCGGCGGGATGTAGACGAACGACCCGTCGGAGAAGACTGCCGAGTTCAGCGTCGCGAAGAAGTTGTCGGTCACCGGCACGACCGAGCCGAGGTACTTCTTGACGAGGTCCGGATACTCGCGGATCGCCTCGGAGATCGGCATGAAGATCACGCCGGCCTTCGACAGCTCGGCCTTGAAGGTGGTGGCCACTGAGACCGAATCGAACACCGCGTCGACCGCGACGCGGCGCTCGGGGGCGATGCCCTCCAGCACCTCGACCTCGCGAAGCGGGATGCCGAGCTTCTCGTAGGTCTTCAGGATCTCGGGATCGATCTCGTCGAGCGACATCGCCGCCGGGCGCTTCGGCGCGGCGTAGTAGTAGATGTTGTTGTAGTCGACCTTGTCGTAGGCGACCCGCGCCCAGTCCGGCTCCTGCATGGTCTGCCAGCGCTTGTAGGCGTCCAGGCGCCACGCGAGCATCCACTCCGGCTCGTTCTTCTTGGCGGAGATGAAGCGCACCACATCCTCGGAGATGCCCTTCTCGGACTTCTCCATCTCGATGGTGGTCTCGAAGCCGTACTTGTACTGGTCGAGGTCGATAGAGCGGACCCGATCGATGGTTTCCTGCACGGCAGGCATCAGCGTCTCCTAAGCGTCGCCGGTTTCAAGGACCGGGGGCTTCCATGTGCGATGGCGCAGGCACGGCCCTCAGGCCGCCAACCCTCGCCGTCTATATAGGGTCTCGACGACCCGTTCGAAGGCTCCGAGGAAGCGCGCAGTGTCGCCCTCCCCCGTATTCCAGCCGAGGCTGACGCGGAGCGCCCCCGTGGCCAACGCAGGGCTCACGCCCATCGCGGCGAGAACCGGCGACCGCGCCACCTTGCCGGAGGCGCAGGCCGAACCCGACGACACCGCGATGCCGGCGAGATCGAAGGCGATCAACGCGGTCGGCGCATCGAGCCCAGGCACCGAAAAGCACAGGGTGTTGGGCAACCGCGCGGCGCCGCGGCCGAACACCACGGCGTCGGGCGCGCGGGCGAGGACCGCATCTTCGAGCGCGTCGCGCAACGTCGCGAGGCGCAGCGCGTCCGCGTCGAGGGCGTTGCGCGCGATCTCCGCCGCCTCGCCCATCCCGACGATGCCGGGAAGGTTCTCGGTGCCGCAGCGCAGCCGCGCCTCCTGCCCGCCGCCGCGGACGAAGGCCGCGTCGAGCTGGACGTCGTCGCGCAGCACCAACGCGCCGACGCCCTTCGGCGCGGCGAACTTGTGGCCCGACAGGGTCAGCGCATCGAGCCCGAGTGCGGAGACATCGAGCGGGATTTTGCCGACGGCCTGCACCGCGTCGCTGTGCACCAGGGCGCGGCCATGCGACCGCGCCAGGGCGACGACGTCTGAGATCGGCTGCACCACGCCGGTCTCGTTGTTGGCGGCGTGAACCGAGACGAGCACGTCCGCGTCGCGCAACGCGGCGAGGCGGGCGGCCAGCGCGTCGAGATCAATCACGCCGGAGGCCAGCACCGGCAGCACCTCGACGGCGTCCGCCGGGAAGCGGTGCCCCGCGGTGACGCAGGGGTGCTCGGTCGCGCCGACCAGCAGCCGCGTCGGCGCCGGGCGGCCCCGGCGGCGGAGCGCGCCGGACAGCACGGCGTTGGCGGCTTCCGTGCCGCCGCTGGTGAAGGTCACCTGCGGCGGCGTCGCCCCGACGAGTCGCGCGACGCGTTCCCGCGCCTCCTCCAGCATCGCCCGCGCCGCACGCCCCTCGGCGTGAACGGAGGACGGGTTGCCCGGAAGCGACAGCGCCCGCGCGACCGCCTGCGACACCGCCGGACGGACCGGAGACGTGGCGTTGTGGTCGAGATAGGCGCGGTCTGCTGTCATCCGATCTCCGACTGCCGAAAGATGCGACATTTCCTTGCTTTGGCACCGGGTCGGCGTGCTAAGCCGCGCCGACGACACGGTTTCGAAGCGCCGGACAGCGCTTCCGGGCTGGTCGGGGAAACGCCCGCAGCCGCATTGTTTAGAATAGTTCTAATCGCCTAGAATTATTCTAAGAGCGCTTTTACGTCCGGCGCGGGACGAGTCAAGGCGGTCGCGCGGACCGCTCAGGCTGAGGCGTACACGGCCATCGCGGCGGGCACACCCACGCGGCACGGCCACAGGAGTCGAGGAACTATGCCCGAGGTCATCTTCACCGGTCCCGCCGGCCGACTGGAGGGTCGCTATCAGGCCCCCAAGAAGCGGGGCGCGCCGATCGCGATCGTGCTGCACCCGCATCCGCAGTTCGGCGGCACGATGAACAATCAGATCGTGTACAACCTCTTCTACACGTTCGCGAACCGCGGCTTCGCGGCCCTGCGCTTCAACTTCCGCGGCGTCGGCCGCAGCCAGGGCGCCTTCGACCACGGATCGGGCGAGCTGTCGGACGCCGCCGCCGCACTCGACTGGGTCCAGTCGGTCAACCCCGAGGCGAAGTCGTGCTGGATCGCCGGCGTGTCCTTCGGCTCGTGGATCGGGATGCAGCTGCTGATGCGCCGCCCCGAGATCGAGGGCTTCATCTCGATCGCCGCGATGGCCAACCGCTACGACTTCACCTTCCTCGCCCCCTGCCCCTCCTCGGGCCTGTTCGTGCACGGCTCCGAGGATCGCGTGGCGCCGGCCCGCGAGGTGATGCCGGTGATCGAGAAGGTGAAGACCCAGAAGGGCGTCATCATCGAGCACCAGATGGTCGAGGGCGCCAACCACTTCTTCGACGGCAAGGTCGACGAGCTGACCCAGACGGTCGACACCTACCTCGACAAGCGCCTCGGCCGGAAGGAAGACGCGGTCTGAGCCGAGCGGCATTTTGCGGCAAACGAAAAGGGCAGGCGCCGAAACGGCGGCCTGCCCTTTTCGATTCGTGGCTCAGGCCGCCGCCCGGTCGGACGGCGCCGTCTGCACCACCGGCACGGCCGGCGCGCCTTCCCATTCCGAATGGGCGGGGATCGATTCGCCCTTCATCACGATGGTGAGCGGGCGCAGCCGGGCGTAGTCGCCGACCTTGGTGTCGTAGAGCACCGTCGAGAACGCGCCGACCGAGACGCCCCGGCCGATCACGACGCGGCCGACCTTCATGATCCGGTCCTCATAGAGGTGGGTCTGCAGGGCGGCCGTGCGGTTGATGGTGGCGAAGTCACCGATCGTCACGCAGTCGAATTCGGTGATGTCGGTGGTGAGCATGCACACCCCTTCGCCGACCTTCACGCCGAACAGCCGCAGAGCCCAGGGTAGGAACGGCGTGCCCTGGAGGTGCTCGAGCAGTACCTTGCCCGCGAGGCCCCAATAGGCGACGGCGATCGCCTCGGTGCGCATCGCCCACCACGACCACATCGGCTGCATGCCGGGCTGGTACACCCCCATCAGGGCCCACTTCATGGCGATGACGGCGGCGGACTGGATCAGCGCGATCACGACGCTGACGGTGACGAAGCTGATCGCGAGCCCGCTCCAATCGCGTTCGAGGATGTTGGGGTAGAAGTACCAATCGATCGCGGTGATCGCTAGGGTGATGTAGAGCATCGGTGAGAACGAGGTCGCGAACGCCTCGAACACGCCGCGGCGGAGCTTCACCAGCGTGCCCGGCTCGTAGGTCTGGGCGAGCGTGCCGACGTCGACGCGCTGGCGCGAGGGCAGCTTGATCGGCGGCGAGCCGAACCAGGTGTCGCCCGGCGCCATCTCGGCGTTGGCCGGCGGCTTCGACTTGATGCCGATCAGCACGTCGTCGGGGATGTTGGCGCCCGGCGGGACCACCGCGTCGTTGCCGACGAACACCCGCGCGCCCGTGCGGGCCGGATGGAGGTGCATCCAGCCGCGGCGGATCTCCTCCTCGCCGTAGACCACCTCGTCGGCGATGAAGTTGCGGCTGCCGACCTCGGCGAGGTCGTGGCGGCTGCCGAGGTTGGTCGAGATCTCGGCCCCCTCCCCCATCTGGGCGCCCATCAGGCGGTACCACGCCCGCATGTAGACGGTGGCGAAGAGCGAGGAGAGCGTCTCCAGCGTCACCTCGGCGGCGAGCGCCACCGACCACTTGCGCAGGTAGAAGCCCGACCAGATCGAGTAGGTGCCCGAGCGCCGACGCGGCAGCACGATCCAGCGGATGGCGGCGATGAGCAGCACCGTGCCGGCGGTCATCAGCATGGCCGTCGGCCACGTCAGCAGCGGCAGGTACCAGTGGTAGTCGACGTCGGTGAAGTCGGACAGCGAATCCGAGATCTGGTCGAACAGGAAGAACGCCGGAAAGATCGGCAGCAGGCCGACGGCGGGGATGGCGCCGAGCAGCAGGACGTAGATCGCCATGAAGCCGGCCCGGCGCCGGGCCGAGGCCGGGGCCTGCTCGGGCAGGTCCGAGCCGTCGGCCATCCCGACCTTGCGGCCGGGCGAGCCGTCCCAGCTTTCGCCGGCGCCGACGCGGGTGCCGGCCGGAATCGTGGTCAGGTCGGCGATCTCGGCCGCGTCGCCGATCACCGTGTCGTGGCTGATGACGCAGGACGTGCCGACGGCCACGTCGCGGCCGATCTCGACCCGCCCGATCACGAGCTCGTTGCCGACGATCTCGGCGTTGGCGATGACGAGGCGGCCGCCGAGCGACGCGCCGTCGCCGATGATGAGCAGGTCGGGCGCGCCGATGTCGATATCGGAGATCAACGTGTCGCGGCCGACCTTCGCGCCCATCAGCCGGAGGTAGACGGCGATGGCGGGCGAGCCCTGCAGCCACTTGATGTGGACCAGCGGCGCCAGGCGCTGCGCCAGCCACCAGCGGAAGTAGTAGGCGCCCCAGAGCGGATAGCGGCCGGGCTTGGTCCGCCCGAGGACCAGCCACTTGGCGGCGACCGCGATCGTCGCCGTCACCGCGTTGATCGCCACGTAGACGAGGAGCAGCACACCGAGCTCACCGAAAAACCCGAGGCCGCCGCCGGTGAGCAGCAGGTAGGTGACGAAGATGCCGAGCCACTGCGAGGTCGCGAGCGCGATGACGAACGGCAGGGCGACCGCTTGCGCCAGCCCGCACAGCGCGCGGCGCAGGAGCGGCGGCGGCACGAAGGCGAGGTCGCGGATCGCGGTCTCGATGCCGGCACCGCCGGTCCGCACGATCAGCGCGTCCGAGATCCGGCGCAGGGTGCGCTCGCGGTAGACGTCCTGCAGCGTGATGCCGGCGAGCGCCGGCGCCTCGCGCACCGCCCCGACGAAGCGGGCGGCGAGCAGCGAGTGGCCGCCGAGGTCGGTGAAGAAGTCGCCGTCGAGGGCGATCGGCTGGTTGCCGAAGACCTGCTTGGCGGCGGCCAGCAGCGCCGCCTCGGTCTGGTTCTCCGGCGGCTCCTGCTCGCCGTCGGCTTCGACGACGGTCAGCGGCGCGACGCGCAGCGCCTTGCGGTCGACCTTGCCGGAGGTGAGGCGCGGCAGCACCTCGACCGTCTCGAAATGGCCGGGCACCATGTAAGGTGGCATCTGCTCGGCCAGCGTCCGGCGCAAGGCCGCCCGGTCGAAGGCGTGGCCGCGCTCGGGCACGAGGAACGCGACGAGCCGGTCGACACCGTCGTCGCTCCGCAGCACCACCGCCGCCTGGTTGATGCCTGCCTGCGCCTGGATGCGCGATTCGATCTCGCCGAGCTCGACCCGGAACCCGCGGATCTTGACCTGGTCGTCGATGCGACCGTGGAACAGGATGTTGCCGGCGGCATCAAGCGAGACCGCGTCGCCCGAGCGGTAGAGCAACGGGTCGGCGCCGTCCGAAGCGTAGGGGTTGGCGATGAACTTGTCCGCGGTGAGTTCCGGCCGCTGCAGGTAGCCCTTCGCGACGCCGGGGCCGCCGATCAGCAACTCGCCCGGCTCGCCGCGCCCGAGCAGGCGCAGATCCTCGCCCGCGACGTAGACCGAGTAGTTCGCGATCGGCCCGCCGATTGTGACGGGCACGCCCGGACGCATCTCGGCGGCGGTCGCCACCACCGTGGCCTCGGTCGGCCCGTAGGTGTTGAACAGTTTTCGCGTCGGCGTCGCCCAACGCGCGACCAGGGGCTCGGGCAGCGCCTCGCCGCCGAGCAGGATCAGGCGCACGCTCGGAAGGTCGCCGGTGATCATCGCGAGCAGCGTCGGCACGGTGTCGATCACCGTGACGTTGGCCCTCGCGATGATCCCGGGCAGCGATTCGACGTCGCCCATCATCGCGGGGCTCGCCACGAACAGGGTCGCGCCGACGAGGTACGGGACCCAGATCTCCTCCATCGACAGGTCGAAGGCGACGGAGGCGCCCTGGAACACCACGTCGTCCGGCGCCATCCCGTAGAGCGCGTTCCCCGAACGCAGGAAGTGGCAGATGTTGGCGTGGCTGATGACGATGCCCTTCGGCACGCCGGTCGAGCCGGAGGTGTAGATCAGGTAGGCGGGGTGCTGTGGCGTCAGCCCGGCGGCGCGGAGGTCCGGCGCCGCCGCGTCCGCCGGCGTGTCCGCGAGCAGGGCGTCGAGGGTCAGGGCGGGGGCGACGGCGGGCGCGCCCGGCGCCAGCGCGGCCGAGACCAGCAGGGCCTTCGCGGCGGCGTCCTCGAGGCAGACCGCGACGCGGTCGGCGGGTGCCTCGGCGTCGAAGGGCAACCACGCGGCACCCGAGAGGGTGATGCCGACCTGCGCGGTGAGCAGGTCCGGCCCGCGGGCCATCCACAGGCCGACCACGTCGCCGGGCCCGATCCCGCGGCGCGCGAGCGCGGCGGCGATCCGTCCGGCGCGGGCGAAGACCTCGGCATAGGTGACGTGCGGATGCCGGCCGGCGGAATCGGTCGCCGCGCCGTCGATCAGCGCCGGATGGTCCGGCCGGGCGCGCGTGGTCTCGGCGAAGATCTCGCCCAGCACCTCGTCGCGGATCAAGTCCGGGCGGACCGGGCCGTGCAGCACGGCGCGGTCGGATGCGGTCGCCCCGGGGTGCCGGTCCGCATCGGGCCGGATCATCTCGCCGAGGCTACTCATCGAATGCTCCGCTTCCGGCTCCCTCGTGAAGCCGGCTTCCCGTCTATCTCGCATGCGCAACCGGCCGGCGATCGGAGCGCGTTCCTGACGCCGGATCGTGCCGTTATCGAGGCAGTCCGCCGACCGGGACGGGACCCTGCGAACCGGCCCCGACGACCGGGTGTATACCTCACCCTTGAACGGGCCTTGAATGATGAATGCGAAATCTCACGCCCAGCGCCATCCGGCCGCGTCCACCACGAGCACGGCGCCCTGGCGGACGGCGATGCGGGGGGCGGCCTTGATGTCGAGATGGCCGAGCGCGACCAGCATCGCGCGGGCGACGCCGCCGTGGGCGACCACCACGGTCGACCGCCCGAGGTCGGCGAAGACCGGCGCGACGCGCTCGGTCAGCATCGCGTAGCTCTCCGCGCTGGAGCCGGACGGACGGTAGCCCCAGCGGTCACGGTCGCGCGCGCCGGCGCCGCCGGGATCGCGTCGGCGGATCTCGGCCCAGGTCTGCCCCTCCCAGGACCCGAAGTCGATCTCCATCAGGCGGGGATCGCTGCGGTAGCCGGCGGGCGCGAGGCCGAGGCGGTCGCGCAAAATTTCCATGGTCCGCCGCGTGCGCAGCAACGGGCTCGCGATGAACTCGGCCTCGGCGATGCGCTCGCCCGCGAGCGCCGCGAGCCGATCCGCCGCGTCGGCGGCCTGGACCTGTCCGACGGCGTTCAAGGCGATGTCGCGCTGACCCTGCAGGCGGCCTTCCGCGTTCCAATCGGTCTGGCCGTGCCGGATGAAGTAGATCGTCGAAATGGGCTTCACGCTCCGGCGGTCCCGATCGGTGCACTCACCCGTGACGTCCGTGACGGCGGTCTCGCGGAAGGGGGGCGGTCATGGCGGCGCGGTCCATCGGGCAGTGGCGGTCTTGTGGGGCTCGGGTCGCCCCGCATGCAAAGCGGGTGCCCGATCTAGGCCGGAAGGCGATCGGCCGGTAGAAGGTCTGTCCATGAGCAAGAAGCACCGCAAGACGGATGGGCGCCAGAAGGCGGGGACGGCCGGTGTGACAAACTCGCCGGACCGTTCCGCCGCCGCCGCGCGGCGCAAGGCGCCGTCCTCGTCCCTGTGGGCCGCGGCGACCAGCGAGATCGCCGGGACCGCTCCCGCACTGGTCGCCGCCCACCTGCCGGCCCCGGTCGCGGCGGCGGACGGGATCGTCACCGTCGCCCCGGGGCGCCGTTTCGATCTGGCGGAGGTCGACGCGAACGCCGACGGCAGCCTCGACAAGGATTGGGCGAAGGCTGCGCTGGCGACCGAGCGTGCGCGGATTCAGGCGCTGCAGGAAAAACTCTACGCCGAGCGTCAGCGCAGCCTGCTCGTGGTGTTCCAGGCGATCGACACAGGCGGCAAAGACGGCACCATCCGCGCCGTCTTCGAGGGGGTGAACCCGCAGGGCTGCAGCGTCGCCTCGTTCAAGGTGCCCTCGATCGAGGAGCGCGACCACGACTTCCTGTGGCGCTATCACCAGCGCACCCCGGCGCGCGGCATGATCGGCGTGTTCAACCGCAGCCATTACGAGGACGTGCTGGTGGTGCGGGTGAAGCACCTCGTGCCGGAGCCGGTCTGGCAGGCGCGCTACGGCCTGATCAACGACTTCGAGCGCCTACTCACCGAATCCGGCACCCACATCCTCAAGTTCTTCCTCCACATCTCGAAGGACGAGCAGAAGGAGCGCCTCGAGGCGCGGATCGTAGACCCCGAGAAACACTGGAAGTTCGATCCGGCCGACCTCGTCGAGCGCAAGTCCTGGGACGCCTACCAGACGGCCTTCTCGGATGCGCTCACCCGGTGCTCGACGCCGCACGCGCCCTGGTACGTGGTGCCCGCCAACCGGAAGTGGTTCCGTAACCTCATCATCGCCCGCACCATCGCGGACACGCTGGAGGCGATGGACCCGCGATTTCCCGAGGCGCAAGCGGGCGTCGCGGAAATGACCGTGCCGGATTGAGGTGCGAAAGATCAGGAACAGGCGTTCGCCGACAACGTCAGCCTGAACCTCAATCCTTGTCGAGGCTGAGGTCCGGCGCCTCGGGGTTCTTCATGCCGACCACGTGGTAGCCGGCGTCGACGTGGAGGATCTCGCCGGTCATTCCGCGGGACATGTCGGAGATCAGGTAGGAGGCGGTCTCGCCGACCTCGCCGATCGTCACCGTGCGCCGTAGGGGCGCGTTGTACTCGTTCCACTTGAGGATGTAGCGGAAGTCGCCGATGCCGGAGGCGGCCAGCGTCTTGATCGGGCCGGCCGAGATCGCGTTGACGCGGATGTTCGACGGGCCGAGGTCGGCGGCGAGGTAGCGCACGGAGGCTTCGAGGGCGGCCTTGGCGACGCCCATGACGTTGTAGTGCGGCATCCACTTCTCGGCGCCGTAATAGGTCAGCGTCAGCAGCGAGCCGCCGTTGGGCATGATCTTCTCGGCGCGCTGGGCGACGGCCGTGAACGAGTAGCACGAGATCATCAGCGACTTGGTGAAGTTCGCTTCCGTGGTCTCGACGTAGCGGCCTGTCAGCTCGTCCTTGTCCGAGAAGGCGATGCAGTGGACGACGAAGTCGATCCCCTCCGGAAAAAGTTCGGCGGTCGCGGCGAACACCGCGTCGATCGAGGCCGGGTCGGTGACGTCGCAATGGCCGACGACGTGGGCGTCGAGCTCGCGGGCCAAGGGCTCGACGCGCTTCTTAAGGGCGTCGCCCTGGTAGGTGAAGGCGAGCTTTGCGCCATGAGCATGCGCGCTCTTGGCGATGCCCCAGGCGATCGAACGGTTGTTGGCGACGCCGAGCACGAGGCCTCGCTTGCCCGCGAGCAGGTTGCTGCCTTTCGCACCGTCCCTGGCGCCTGCGCCCTGCTCGTCCGTTGCGTCGAAAGCCGCCATGCCACACCCGAAATTTCGCTCTGGCACCCGGGACTCCGGGCCACCCCGCGCTACGGGGCGGCGGTCGCGCCGGTGGCATCCTTAGCGGAGGCGCGCCGGGGACGGAAGTCCGGCGAACCCGCCCGGAGCGCCGCCGGCTATTCGGCGCGGGCGGTCCGTCGGCCCTTCACGAATTCGGTCAGGCCCGCGTCGTCCGCCGGCAGCTGGATCGCGGTCGTCGCGAACAGGTCGCCGCGGGTGCCGTCCTTCTTCGGCAGGCCCTTGCCGCGCAGGCGGAATGTGCGGCCGGACGAGGTCATCGGCGGCATCTTCATCTCGACGGCGCCGGTGAGCGTCGGCACGCGGATCGCGCCGCCGAGCACCGCATCCTCAAGCGGCAGGTCGACCGTGGTTCGCACGTCCGCGCCGTCCACCGTGAAGCGGGCATGCGGCAACACGCGGATCGTCAGGAGGGCGTCGCCGGGCTCCGCGCGCGGGCCGCCGGGGGAGCCGAGGCCGCGCAGGCGGATCGTCTGCCCGTCGACGACGCCCTTCGGGATCATCACGTCGAACTCGCGCCCGCCCGGCAGGCCGACCCGCAGCTTCTCCTCGCTGACGATCTGCTCGAGGGTCACGCCGAGTTCGGCCGCCACGTCCTCGCCGCGGGCCGGCGCGCGCTGGCCCGGCCCGGCGCCGCCCGCGCGAAAAGCTTCGCCGAACAGGTGCGAGAAGATGTCCTCGCCCATGCCGCCTGCCATGC
>NZ_VRUT01000093.1:0-20367 GCF_008039465.1 Methylobacterium sp. WL120
GGGGGCGGGGAGGGAACGCGGCATCGCGCACGAGGCTATAGCAGACCGGGCGGTCCCCGCGAGTGGCGCAGCTAAGCCCCGGCCGGTATAACCTTCGCATCCCCTGCAACCCCACACGAGCCATGCGCCGCCTTCTCGTCGAGGAACCCGTCACCCGCGCCGGCCCGCTCGCACGGTGGACCGCCCTGTTCTCGCTCGTGGTCTCCGGGATCGCGATCGTGCTGGTGCGCGATCCCCGCACCGAGGCCGGGCCGGCGCTGGCGACCCTCGCCGCCGGCCTTTGCGTGGCGCTGGTGGCCGTGGCGCTCGCCGCGTACGCCTTCGTCCGGGTCTGGCGGGAGGGCGCCCGCGGCCTCGGCGCCGCGATCGGCGGTCTCGTCCTCGCCATGCTGGTCCTGGCCTACCCGGCCTACGCGGCGCTCCGCGGATTCCGGCTGCCCGCGCTGACCGATGTGACCACCGACATCGACAACCCGCCAGCCTTCTCGCGCTCGCGCGCCGCCTTCGCCGCCCGCAACGGAGGCTATCCGCCCGATCCCGGTCCGCAGGCCCGCGAGAAGCAGCGCGCCGCCTACCCGCAGATCGCGCCGCTGACCCTAGACATCGGCGCCGACGAGGCGTTCGAGCTGGCGCGCAAAGCCGCCGTGAACCGCAAGTGGCAGATCGTCGAGGCGATACGCCCCGGCGGGCGGGTCGGAAACGGCCGGATCGAGGCCGTCTCGCGCAGCCTCATCCTCAACCTACCCGACGACGTCACCATCCGCGTCCGGCCGCGCGCCGACGGCGCTCGCATCGACGTCCGCTCCGCCTCGCGGCTCGGCACCAGCGACCTCGGCGTCAACGCCGACCGCATCAGAGCCTATCTCGACGAGGTCGCAAACCTCGCGCTCGCGGTGAAGTAGCGGCCTGCGGCCCGGCGCCTCAGCCGACTGCCGGAGTGACCGGCCGGAAGACGCCGTCGAGCCGCGGCGGGCCGTCCGTGGCCACGAGCCCGCGCGCGACGAGGTCCTCGAGGTGGGCGAAGACCGACAGCGCCGCCGCGCCGCGCAGGCGCGGATCGAGGCTCTGGTAGGTAGCGGTGACGATCGCCGGGATCGTGTCGTCGCCAGCAGTGATCCGCGCACGGATCGAGGCCTCGCGGTGGCGGCGGTGGTTGGCGAGCCCCCGGACGAACCGACGGGGGTTGCGCACCGGCCCCCCGTGTCCCGGCCAGTACACGGTTTCGTCGCGGCCCCGGAGCTTGTCGAGGGAATCCATGTAGGCGCGCATCGAGCCGTCGGGCGGCGCGACGATGCTGGTCGACCACGCCATCACGTGGTCGCCGGAGAACAGAGCCACCTCCTCCGGCAGGGCGAAGGCGAGGTGGTTCATGGTGTGCCCCGGCGTCTCGACGGCGACCAGCGTCCAGCCCGACCCGTCGAGCGTGTCGCCCTCGTGCATCGGCCGGTCGGGGACGTGGTCGCGGTCGGCGGCGGCGTCGAGATGGCCGACCTCGCCCTCGGCGAGCGGGCGCGCCGCCCGGTGCGGCAGGCAGCCGACGATCGGCGCGCCGGTGCGCGCCTGAAGCAGGCGTGCGCCCGGCGAATGGTCGCGATGGGTATGGGTAACGACGATCGCGGAGACCGTCTCGGACCCGAGGTCGGCCAGCACCGCGTCGACGTGGCCGGCATCCTCCGGCCCCGGATCGATCACCGCGACCTGCCCATGCCCGACGACGTAGGTGCAGGTGCCGCTCGCCGTGAACGGACCGCCATTGGGCGCAACGCGACGGCGGACCAGTGGGCTCAGCGTCTCCAGGCGGCCATTCGCGGGCATCGCCGTCTCGAAGTCCGGCGCGTCACCGCCCTCATTCGTCTCCGCCATCGTAGGCCCCTGTCGCTCCCGAACGACCCGGGGCTACGCGATCGCGGCACCGTGGACAATCGAGCGCGGGACGGTACGCGATCGCGGCGCGCCGTCACCGGAACGGGGAGGGCGTGACCACGCGGATCTCGTCCTGGCCGCCGACGGCGCGGGCCGGGATGCGGAAGCCATCGCCGACGGAGGCGACCTGCACGAGGCTCGCCCGCTCGGCGGTGCGCAGCGTCCTGCGAAAGGCGCGCGCTTCGGCGTCACGCCGGATCGCGCCGACCTTGGCCTCGATCCGCCGGCTCTGGCCGCGCGTGATCGCGGCTTGCCGAAAGTCGACGAGGGCGACCGAGCCCGAACGGCTGCGCGTCACCACGTCGGCGCTGTCATGGGTGGCGACGACGTCGCCCTTGCGCAGCGTCAAGTCGTTGGCGACCGGCAGCGGGGTAGTGCCGGGCGCGGCCTGGCAGGAGCAGTTCTCCACGCGGCGCTGGCGGTAGATGTTGGCGAGTGCCGAGGCACGGTACGGCAGGCCCTGCGGGCTGATCGCGCGGTCGAGTTCGGTTTCGCGTGCGCCGAGGGTGTAGACGTTCGTCGGCGCACCAGGACAGGCGGCGGCGCAGGCCGCCTCGTGGACCGGCATGTCCGCCCGCGCTCCGAGGGTGCCGAGGGGAAAGAGGTAGCCGTCGCACATCCGCACGCAGACCGTGCGCCGCCCGGTGGAGGCGACGGCCACGGTGACCGGTGCCGCACGTTCCGAGCGAGCCCGTGCCCGCGCCCGGCGCGACCGGCCGAGCGCAAGGTCGGCCACGGGACGCGGCGTGTGGTAGAGCGGACGCGGAACGCCGAGGCGGCGGCCGTCGGGCAGGTTGGCGTAGCGTCCGGGCCGGTGCACCTGAGGCGCGGGCTGCGGCAGGGCCGGCGCGAACAGCTCTTGGAAGAAGTCGAACAAGCCGCCGCGCTCGGACGCCTGCACGAGGCTCGAGCCGATCGTGACGCTGCCGAGCCCGAGAATCAGACCCGCAACCGCAGTGCCGATCATCTGCCGCCGCGTTCCTCCGGAGCCGTAAAACGCGCTCCACCGCGCCCAGAACGCCATGCTTCGTCAGATCCCAATCAGTCCGGCACGCCGGCCCGGCGAGGGCGGGGCGGTCGGGGCCGACTTAAAGACCGGTTATGCCGAGCGGCAAGTGCGTAAGACAACCGAGCTGATCACAACATCGCTGCGATCAGGAGCAGGAATAGGCCGGTCGAACCAGCGATCGGCGTTAAGGTTACAGCCGTTTCGACTTGCTGGACCCAGCTCGTCGTCCTCGACCCTTGCGGGATCGGCGCGGTGGATGGCACGGCTCTCGAACTTTCTCCGTCACGGAAAACCGGTGGACAGCGCATGAAAAAGCCGCCCCGGAGGGCGGCTCGCAGAAAGACCCAGGATGAGCTCGGGTGCGATCAGGGCCGGCGTACCGGTCCGTTGCTCCGAACGCGCACCGGAACGAGGCGCGCCTCCGGCTGCGGGACCAGGGCGCCCAACACTTCCTCGACGCCGCGTGCGGCGGCTCCGGCGGCGGAGCTGACGATATCCGTGAGGCGCTGGACGAGGGCGGAGGCGTTTCTCATCGCTGTTCTCTGGTTTCGGACCTGGGATGAGGAACGCCGGGCCGGATCGATCCGTTCCGGCTGCGGCCTCGTGCCCACTTCGACAATATGGCGTGACATGCGCGCTGGCGCGAGGGGTCGATCGAGGAATTCGGCGAATCACCGGCACCCGGGCCGCAACTCTCATTTTTCGTGTGTGCAGGCATTCGAAGTCGCGGAACCGAAACAACGACTTGACGTTTGGGATGTCAGAAGGTCGCGGCCAAGCCCGCGTCCATGTTTTCAAGGACAATGCAGATGCTCGGATGGGCCGTTACGTTCCTCGTCGTGGCCCTCGTGGCCGCTCTGCTCGGTTTCGGCGGCATCGCCGGAACGGCGATGGAAGCCGCGAAGCTGGTGTTCTTCGTCGCGATCGTCCTGTTCGCCATCTCCGCCGTGATCGGCTTGATGCGCGGCCGTTCGCCGACGCTCTGACACGCGCTGGGTGACGAAGACTGATACAAGATCCCGCAGGCGCTCAGCGCGCCGCGGGATCTTCTAGGAAGGAGCCGGAGCGCCTCAGGGTGACTCCGGCTCCTTCGCGTCGAGGCGCTCGATGAGGTCGCGGAAGCGATCCGGGACGGGTTGCTGGATGAGGCCGTCGTAGAGGGAACGCAGCGTGTTTCCGATACGAGCCTGGGCATGATCGCTGAGGCGGGACGATCCGCGGTGCCGACCCGCAGAGTCGGGAACGATCGTCCGAGAGACCCCGCCGCCGTCGGCGATGCCATCGCCCGCACGGCCACGGCCGATCGGCCTCTCGGCTTTCGCAGCGTCGGTCATCCTCGCGCCCCCTGGTGCCGTTCCCGGCATCTCGTCACGAGCCATGCCCGCATTGTCTTGAAGCGCGACATACGCCATGGCTGCACCAGCAACGCCGACGGGCGGAGGCGGTTCCGCACCCGCCCGGAACGGAGTCGGATGCCCCGCGTTGGGGCGGCAGGTTGAATAGCAGGCCGACAAGGCACAGGGGATCGTATGTCGACATCGCAACTCGTGGTGCAGCACCTGCCCTACCTGCGGCGCTATGCGCGCGCGCTGACGGGCAGCCAGGTGGCGGGCGACGCCTACGTCGCCGCGACCTTGGAGACGCTGGTCAACGAGCCGGATACGCTCGGCCGCAGCACGAACGTGAAGGCCGACCTGTTCCGCGTGTTCACGCGTATCTGGAACTCCCTGTCGGTCAACGGCCGCAGCGAGCAGGTGCAGCACGATCTCCCCGCCGAGGTCCGGCTCGGTCAAATCACGCCGCTGCCGCGCCAGGCCTTCCTGCTCTCCTGCCTCGAGGGATTCTCGGAGGAGGACGCGGCGATCATCCTCGACGTCGATGTCAGCCAAGTCCGCGACCTCGTCGATGAGGCGGGCCGCGAGCTCGCCGCCGACATGGCGACCGACATCCTCATCATCGAGGACGAGCCGCTGATCGCCATGGACCTCGAGGCGTTGGTCGAAGGGCTGGGTCACAACGTCATCGGCGTCGCCCGCACCCGCACCGAGGCGGTCAAGATCGCCTCCGACAGCAAGCGCCCCGGCCTGATCCTCGCCGACATCCAACTCGCCGACGGCTCGTCCGGCCTCGACGCGGTGAACGACCTGCTGAAGACTTTCGAGGTTCCGGTGATCTTCATCACCGCCTACCCCGAGCGCTTCCTCACCGGCGAGCGGCCCGAGCCGGCCTTCCTCATCGCCAAGCCGTTCCAGCCCGCCAACGTCTCGGCCGTCATCAGCCAGGCGCTGTTCTTCCAGCAGACGGCGCGTCGGCGGGAAGCCAAGTCCGCCTGAGATCCGGGCGGCGCCCTGGCCGCCTGCGCTTCGGTCCCCGTAACGACGAAACCCCGGCTCGCGCCGGGGTTTTTTGTTGCCCGAACGCCTGGATGGTGACCGGGCACAAAAAAACGGGCCGGAGAGATCTCCGACCCGTCGATAAGGTTCCGGCCGATGCACAAGGGGAATGCGGGGAGGACCAGGTGGCCGGGTGCATCATCAACGAGCGCCACCCCGGTGAGTTCCGATACGCTGCACTTTTTCGACGTGTGTGGCGTTGACGCCACGACGGCCGCCTGTGGACAAGATGCGCGAACCGCTGCAGCGATTCGAAAAATCCGACCTCAATACTCATTCCGGCGAAAGCGCGGCAGTGACGGAACCGGATCACGGAAGACGCGTTTTCGAATCATCTTGTCAAGCTCCCACTCGGAGATCACGACGATGCTTCGGTCAGGCTTCCTTCTCGGCGTGAGCGCACCGGCCGCCATCCTGACGTTGCTCATCCATCCGATGGTGCAGGCCGGCGCCGACCAGTGGGTTCCGACGACGCCTATCGTGGCTCCGGCCTCGTTCGAGGTGCGTCCATTGCCCGGCATGCGCCCCGTGTCGCTGGCGATCAGGCCGAGCCGCGTGGCGAGCCTTCAGGCCGAGCCGAACCGTGCCATGCCGGCCGCAATGGAGACGGCACTGGAGATCGGAACGAAGCCGCCGCTGAAGCCGCGCATGCGGATGCGCGAGGGTTGCGAAGCGGCCCTGAGTTCCCTCGTCGGCCCCGAGGCCCGCCGCATGATCCCGGGCCGCTGCATTTCCTAATCGATACGTCGTACTAGTACGTTTCACTGAGACCGACAACGCAAAGGCCTGCCCCAACGCCTGGGGCGGGCCTTTGCGTTTTCCGCCACCGAAACCGAGCACAAAAAAAGGCGCCTGCCCTCGGAGGGCAGGCGCCGCCTATCGCCGACGCCGATCGATTATTCGGCGCCGTCGCGTCCGGTGCCGGTCGCTTGGCCGCCCTTTCGACCGGCAGACGAGGCCAGCTCGCGATCCTGCGAGAAGGACCGCTTCTCGGCCGGCACACTGCGGCCACCCTTGCTGGCGATCTCGCGCTGGCGCTCGAGATCCATCGACGCAAAACCTCGCTTGGAGGTCGAATTACCGGATGCCATCAGCTCCTCCTCAGGCTTCTCTTTACCCTTTCACAACCTTCGCCAGTATCCGAAGGTTCCTCTCACGCTTCTGCGACAAGCTTAGCCGCAACCACGCCGGTGCGATGGCGTTGGAACACAGAAGGCGCGGGGCGCGAGCATTCTCCGCCCGCTTCGAACGAGGTGTTTTCGAGCATGACGAATCGCGAGATGGTGTCCGCCGCGGCCCGGGCTTCGGCGGAGGCCGAGCCGAAGCCGAACACGACGGCGCTTCCGCCCATGCCCGCGGACGAGGGCAGCGCGACGCCGACGACCCACGAGGAGCCGATCGACTCGCCGCAGCCGAACGCCAGCGTGAAGCGCGATCCTCCGAGTGACGAGAAGCCCGGCCTGTCCACCAAGCGCTGAGTACCCTCAGGCCTGCCGCGGACGACGGGCGAGGAACACGATGCCGCCCGCCATCGCGAGGATCGTCGCGGCTGCAGCGATGCTGAGGATGCGACGGATCATAGGCGTGTAGATGCCGGTGGCGGCGTCGTAGCCGTAGCAGAGCAGGACGAGCCGGTCGGCGAGGCTGCCCGTGCGACCCTCGCCGGCTTCGACGAGAGCGAGCCGCAAATCGCCGCCGTTCAACGCCAGGGGCGAAAGGACGCGGGCGACGCGGCCGTCCCCGGTCAGCAGGATCGCGGCGGCGGGATGGGCGAAGCTGTCGGTACCTGCGTCGTAGACGAAGTCGTAGCCAAGCGCCCGGGTCAGCCTGTCCACCGCCCCGGCGTCGCCGACCAGGGTGGCCGCCTTCGCCGCGAGTGCCGGGTCGCCAAGTTCGGTGCCGAGCATGTGCCGGGCGGCGGCCGCGTCGTCCCGCGGGTCTATGCCGACGAGGATCAGGCTGTAGTCGCGGCGGGCGACGAGCCTCGTCGCGGCCAGCGCCGCCCCGGACATCGCCAGCATCGGATCGCAGACGTTGCCGCAGGTGTAATCCACCGGCAGCATCAGCGTCGGCCGACCGCCCAAAGCCGCACCCAGGGTAGTCGGCCGGTCGCCCGACGCGTCGGTGAATACGAGGTCGAGGGGGACTCGGGCACTCGAGGGTGGCGCGACCGCGACGCGGGCGAGTTCGATCCGGTTCAGGCGGGCGGCCGCCGGCGCGACGGCGAGCGGCAGGCCGAGCACGAGCAGCGCGAGCAGGGACGCAGCAAGGCGAAGACGGCGGGCGCGGCTCATGGCACCTCCTGTGGGCCTCCGCATGCCCGATCCCATGCGGCGCGGCATCCGGGGCAAGCCGTCGCAGCATGCCCCGGCAACGTGAGGGCTGGACAAGATCGCCGCAAGCCGCATGGATACGCGGCCGGCCCCATCACGAGATCCGGCGCGGTCCGGAGTCCCACCCATGACCCTCGATACGGAGGTTACCTCCCTTCGGCAGGTGCCGCTGTTCCGCGAGGTCGAGCCGTCGCGGCTGAAGCTCCTCGCCTTCACCAGCGAGCGGGTGCACTTCGAGCCCGGCCAACAATTCTTCACCCGCGGCGACGTGGCGGACGCCGCCTACCTGATCCTGGAGGGCAGCGCCGCCGTGACCATCGACGGCGCCGCCGGGCCGGTGCGGCTCGCCCTACTCGGCGCAAACGCGCTGGTCGGAGAAATGGGCATCCTGGCCGACCAGCCGCGCTCGGCCACCGTGACGGCCGAGACGGCGGCGACGGCCCTGCGCATCGACCGCGGCGTGTTCCTCGAGCTGCTGGCGCAGTTTCCTCAGATCAGCATCGCGCTGATGCGCGAACTCGCACTGCGCCTAGAGCAAACGAACCAGGCGCTGGCGCAGAGCCGCGGCTGAAGCCGCGGGCGGATCATGGCGTCGGGTAGGTGATGAACTCCATCAGCGACCCGTCGGGATCGCGGAAGTAGACGCTGGTCCCGGGCCCGGCCGCGCCATGGCGTTCGACCGGACCGCGCTCGACGGGGACGCCGCAGGCGGCCAGGTGCGCCATCGCCTCCTCGATCGTGCCGGACCAGCGGAAGCACAGGTCGCTGCCGCCCGGCATCACAGGCTTCTCCGCCAGGGGCTCCGGCGACAGGCCCGGGCCGTGGCAGTTCAACTGGACCCCGCCGAGCCGGTAGGCGAAGCCCGCCCCGACCGGGACGATCTCGGCCCCGACGACGTCGCCGTAGAAGGCGTTCGCACGCGTCCAGTCGCTGACGTGGATCACGCAATGGTCGAGATGGATCGCCGGGCGCAGGGGGGTCTCGGGCAGCGCGCCTTGCATCTCGGGAAGGGTGAGCGTGTCGGCCATGATGCGCCTCGTGTCGAAACCGATCCGGAAAAGTTAGGGCGCAAGCCACGGCCGAACGAGGCGAAATCCGGGCAATCGTACCGGGCGCTTCGTCCGACCTGAGACGCAAAAGTCACATCGTGGGGGAACGCGAGGCGGTAGGCATGATCCGAACGCTCCCTCGCCTCATGAGGCCCCATGCCAATCCGCCGGATCCTGCTCGCCGCGGTCCTGATCGCGCCGCTCGCCGCCTGCAACCAGCGCGGACCGGTGAACGTCGCCGCCAACGACGAGGAGGCGGCGTGGTACATCGGCACGAAGCCCGACAAGCCGTTCGACGTGCCGCTGGTCGACACCAACCGCCTCGATCCGAAGTACCGCCGGCAGGTCGTGAGCTACAACGGCCCCGAGCGGCCCGGCACCATCGTCGTCGACATCGACAAGCGCCAGCTCGCCCTCGTCCAGGCCGACGGCACGGCGATGCAGTACGGCGTCGGCGTGGGCAAGCTCGGCTTCTCCTGGAAGGGCGAGGCTCGCGTCGGCCGCAAGGGCGTCTGGCCCGACTGGAGCCCGACCACGACCATGGTCGCCCTGCACCCGGAGATCGACCGCCAGCGCAAGGGCGGCGTCGACAACCCGCTCGGCGCCCGCGCGCTCTACCTCTACCAGGGTAACCGCGACATCCTGTTCCGCATCCACGGCACCAACGAGCCCTGGAGCATCGGCGAGCAGATGTCGTCCGGCTGCGTCCGCATGCTCAACGAGGACATCGTCGACCTCTACGAGCGCGTCCCCGTCGGAACGCAGGTGCTGATCAAACGCAACGGCAAGTATCGGGTCTGAGCACGCACCGGATCTGAACGCTGCGGCTCGACCGGAGCGGGGCACCGGCATAGCGTGCGCCCGAAACGTCCACCCTTCGGAGACGGCGATGCCGACCACGACCGACGCGATCGTCCTTCACCACGCGCCGAACACCCGCTCGACGGGCGTGCGGGTGCTGCTGGAGGAGCTCGGCGCGCCGCACGATCTGCACGTCATCAACCTGAAGGCGGGCGAGCAGCAGGGCAGCGCGCATCTCGCCGTCAACCCGATGGGCAAGGTTCCGGCGATCCGCCACGGCGCCGCGACGGTGGCGGAGCAGGCAGCCTGCTACCTCTACCTCGCCGACCTGTTTCCCGAGGCCGGCCTCGCGCCCGCCCTGACCGATCCGGCTCGCGGCGCGTACCTGCGCTGGATGGTCTTCTACGGCTCGTGCTTCGAGCCCGCCGTGATCGACCGGGCGATGGAGCGCGACCCGCCGCCTCGGATGATGTCGGCCTACGGCGACTACGACACGGTGCTGGCCCAGGTCATCGCCATGCTGACCCCCGGCCCCTGGATCCTCGGCGAGCGCTTCTCCGCAGCGGACGTGCTGTGGGGCTCGGCGCTCGGCTGGACCACCGCGTTCAAGCTCGTCCCCGAAGAGCCGGCGATCATGGCCTACCTCGCACGCTACCGGGCGCGGCCGGCCTACCAAGCGATCTCGGCCGACGACGCCCGCCTCGCGACCGCGCAGCAGGAGAGCGCGCCGGGCTAGGCGGCAGGGCAGGGCGGCAGGGGCGGCGCGACCGTCCCTATCGCTGCAGCAGCTCCGTGAATCGCGCGACCAAGCGCCGGCCGACCTCGTCCTTGTCGAGCGTCGGCCAGGTCTCGACCGAGCCGTCGCAGGCGATCAGGTGCACGGTGTTGGTCCCGCCGCCCATCACCCCGCCGGCCGCGGAGACGTCGTTGGCGACGATCAGGTCGCAGCCCTTCCGGGCGATCTTCGCCTGCGCATGGGCGATCACCGTGTCGGTCTCTGCGGCGAAGCCCACGACGAGGTCGGGGCGGTCCGTCGTCCGCGCGGCGATGGTTGCGAGGATGTCGGGGTTCTCGACTAGCGCCAGCGGGGCGGGCCCCGAGCCGTCCTTCTTGATCTTGGAGCCGGTCTCGGTGGCGGGCCGCCAGTCCGCGACCGCGGCCGTGAACACCGCGATGCTGGCGGGCAGGGCCGCCTCGACCGCGGCGAGCATCTCGCGGGCGGTCTCGACGCGCACCACGGTGACGCCCGCCGGGTCGGGGATCGCCACTGGCCCGGAGACCAGCGTCACCATAGCGCCGGCCGCCGCGGCCGCCGCGGCGATGGCGTGGCCCTGGCGGCCGGACGAGCGGTTGGCGATGAACCGCACCGGGTCGATCGGCTCGTGCGTCGGCCCCGACGTGACGAGCACCCGACGCCCGGCAAGCTGCATCGGTGCCGGGGCCTTGGCGCCCCCGGCGAGGAAGCCGAAGCCCTCCGCCTCGCGCGGCGCCTCGGCCAGCATCGCGGCCACCGCGTCGGCGATCTCCACCGGCTCGGCCATGCGGCCCGGCCCGGTCTCGGGCTCGGCCATCTTGCCGGCGTTGGGGCCGACGACCCGGACGCCGTCGGCGATCAGGGTCGCGAGGTTGCGCCGGGTCGCCGGGTGGGTCCACATCGCCACGTTCATCGCCGGCGCGATCAGGATCGGCAGTGTGGTGGCGAGCAGCACGGTGGAGCCGAGGTCGGGGGCGTGGCCGGTGGCCATCCGCGCCATCAGGTTGGCGGTGGCCGGCGCCACCACCACCGCGTCGGCGTCCCGCGCCAGCTTGATGTGGCCGATCTCGGCCTCGTCGGCCCGGTCGAACAGGTCGGTATGGGCCGGCTGGCCGGCGAGTGCCGCGGCCGCGAGCGGCGTGACGAATTCCTGCGCGCCCTTCGTCAGGAGCGGGCGGACGGTGGCGCCGCGCTCGCGCAGGCGGCGGATCAGGTCGAGGGCCTTGTAGGCCGCGATCCCCCCGCCGACGACGAGGAGAATGCGACGGTTCGCAAGCGGCGACGCGGGGGCTTCACTCATGGCTGCAGGAGTGCCGGTGCGGGACGGGCCGCGTCAATGCCGGACGCCACCCGTGCCCGCGCCGCGGCGGAAGCGCGCTCAACGAGGGCGGACCAGGCCAAGCGCTCGCGGGCCGGGTCGAACGCGTCGGCGCGCGCCGCCCCGTGCGCGCGCAAGCCTTCGAGGAAGTCGGGCTCCCGCTCCGCCCGCAGCATCAGGCCGGAAAGCGCGCCGTGGTCGCCGGGCGGGAAGTAGCCCGGATGGTCGCCCCCGAGCAGGCCGACATTGCCGGGGATCGCAGAGGCGAGGATCGGCAGGCTGGCGACGACCGCCTCCGAGACCACGTTGGCGCCGCCCTCGCTGAGCGAGCTCAGCACCATCAGCCGCCCGCGCCGCAGGAACCGCCTGACGCGCGCACCGGAGACCTCGCCGCGCCAGTCGTAGCGCGGGTTGGCCTGCATCTCGTCCCGCGCGCGCGCCGCCCAGGCGGGGTCGGGGGCGCCGCCGAGGTGGACGACGCGGATGCGGGAGGAAGCGGGCAGGACGCGGGCGGCGATCGCGGCGCGCAACGGGTCCTTCTCGTCGCGCAGGTGCCCGACGACCAGGATTTCGAAGGCGCGCTTCAGCGCCGGCAGGCGGTCCCCGCCCGCCGGCACGGATTGCACGATCACCGCGAGCTTTTCGCGGTGGCGCGCCGGGATCGACTCGCCGACGAGTTCGTGCAGGCCGACGAGCACGTCGGCGAGGTCGAGCGAGCGCTGGGTCGTAGCCGGGTCGGCGGCGAGATCGTGGTTGATGTCGGTGCCGGTCAGCGCGACGACGAGGGGGCGCTCCGGGTACGCGCGACGGAACCGTTGGATCGCCGGGGCGCTCTTCCAGGCGTGGAGGGCGATCATCAGGTCGCAGGGCTCGCCGTCATACGCGGTCGCCACCACGACGCGGTGGCCGGCCCCCCGGAGGAGGCCGGCCCAACGCAGGGCCGTCGTGCGGTTGCCGGTCCGCGAGTGGCGGGGTGCGGGCGTGATCAGGATGACGTTCATGGGTCGATCGCTTATCGGACGCACGCCATGACCGACGCCACACAACTCATCGCGATGCTGCAGGACAGCCGCGCCCGGACCCTCGAGCTGGTGGCCGGTCTCGTGCCCGACCAGCTGATCGGGCCGCGCCTCGACATCGTCAACCCGCTGCTCTGGGAGATCGGCCACCTCGCCTGGTTCCACGAGCACTTCATCCTGCGCGCCCTCGACGGCGCCGCGCCGGCGATCGCGGACGCCGACGCGGTCTACAACTCTGCGGTGCTGGCCCACGACGACCGCTGGGTGCGCGCGCTACCCCCGCTCGCGGACACGCTCGGCTACATGGGCCGCGTCCACGACGCGCTGGTCCGCCGGCTCGACGGCACGCCGACGCGCGAGGAGGCCTACCGCTACCGGCTGACCACCTACCACGAGGACATGCACGGGGAGGCCTTCACCTATTCGCGCCAGACGCTGGGCTATCCGGCGCCGTCCTTCGCCGCCTCGGCCGGCCTCGCCCCCGTCGCCGAAGGGCCCTGGCCGGGCGACGCGGCGATCCCGGGCGGGACCTTCCGGCTCGGCGCCGAGCCGGACGCGGACTTCGTCTTCGACAACGAGAAGTGGGCGCACTCGATCGCGGTCGCACCGTTCAAGATCGCGCGGGCACCGGTGACCAACGCCGAATTCGCCGCCTTCGTCGAGGCCGGTGGCTATCGCGAGCCGTCGTTCTGGGACGCGGAGGGATGGCGCTGGCGCTGCCGGACCGGAGCCGAGCATCCCGCGCATTGGCAGCGGGACGGAGCGGGCTGGCGCGTTAGCCGGTTCGGTGGCGTCGCCGACCTCGCCCCACACCAGCCGGTGGTCCACGTCAGCTGGTACGAGGCCGCAGCCTACTGCGCCTTCGCCGGGCGGCGCCTGCCGACGGAGGCCGAATGGGAGGTCGCAGCCTCGACGGCGCCGGCGCCGGACGGCGCGATCGGCGTCACGAAGTCGCGCTATCCCTGGGGCGAGACTGCACCGGACGCCCGCCTAGCCAACCTCGACGGTGGCCGCCTCGACTGCGTCGACGTCGCCGCCCACGCGGACGGCGACAGCGCCTGGGGCTGCCGGCAGATGCTCGGCAACGTCTGGGAATGGACCGCGAGCGACTTCCTGCCCTATCCGGGTTTCTCGCCCGACGTGTACCGCGAGTATTCCGAGCCGGCCTTCGGCACGCGCAAGGTGCTGCGCGGCGGCGCCTGGATCACCCGCGGCCGCATGGTCGACAACGCCTACCGCAACTTCTTCACGCCGGACCGGCGCGACATCTACGCGGGCTTCCGCACCGCGGCTCGGTGAGCGCCCGCCCTGGAGGCGGGGAAGGCGGCACAGCGACTATGCTTGAGCGGCTGCAATCGAAAGATGATTCGATCGATACGTAATCGCCCCAAAGAGCGCCGTTATGCGGCAACGATGATGTCGGAGCCTTTTGGGAGGATCTTGCATGAAAGGTATCTTTAATCGGCCTGCCGGAAAATGATATTAAATATAGCCTTACGGTTGTGCCTTGAATATCTACTTTCATCTTGAGATCGAAATTCTTTCGAGGATGACCGAGCATCGCAGCATTCCGGCATGGGGCAAGCCTGGCGCGATGTCGGATCCGTCGGCATGTTGACCGTCATCGGTTGCTTCACGGACCAGCACGATCTCCGCCTCGTCGGCCTGGCAGCCGCGATCTGCGCGATCGCGGCGCTGACTGCGATCCGCCTGCTCCGCCACGCCGGCAGCGCCGGCCGCACCCGTCTGACCTGGCTCGTCGTCGCGGCGATCTCCAGCGGCACGGGTATCTTCGCGACCCATTTCATCGCGATGCTGGCCTTCCAGCCGAGCATCCCGAGCGCCTACGACCACGGCCTGACCCTCCTCTCGCTCGTCATCGCGATCTGCCTCACCGGCCTCGGGCTGCGCGTCGCCCTGCTCGGGACGCAGGGGGCATCCTGGCTCGGGGGGCTCGTCGTCGGGCTCGGCATCGCCGCGATGCACTACACCGGCATGGCGGCCTTCGAGGTGACGGGGCACCTGCGCTGGAACCCGGCCGTCGTCGCCGCCTCGATCGTGGTCGGCGAGCTTTTTTCCGCCGTCGCGCTCTCGACCGCGATCCGGTCCCGATCGCTCACCTCCCTGCTGGCCAGCGCGGCAATCCTGACGCTGGCGATCGGCGCGCACCACACGATCGGGATGGCTGCGGTGACGATCACGGAAAATCCGCTGGCCACCCTGTCGCCGCATGCGATGTCGCCGACGTGGCTCGCCGGCGCGGTGGCGCTTGCCAGCCTCGCCATTTTCGTCCTCACCGCGACGGCTCACGCGCTCAGCCTGCGCGAGCAGCGCCGCGTGCATGGCGAGACCGAGCGCATGCGCGGCCTCGCCAACGCAGCGGTGGAGGGGCTCATCGTCGTGGACGGCCACCGCGTCGTCACGGCCAACGTCAGCTTCGGCCGCCTCGTCGGCCTCGCCGACGCGGCGGTGGCGGGCCTGCCGGTGAGCACCTTCCTCACCGAGGCCAACGCCTGGCAGCGGCTCGCCTGCGCCATGGGGCAGCCGGTCGAGCTCGGCCTGCGCCACGCCGCTGGCGAGATCATCGCGGTCGAGGCGATCCTCCGGCGGATCGACTTCGCGGGCAAGTCGCACCAGGCGCTGGCGGTCCGCGACATCCGCGAGCGCAAGCAGGCCGAGCGGCACATCCAGTACCTCGCCCACCACGACGCGCTGACGGGCCTGCTCAACCGCACCGCCTTCAACGCGGTGCTCGACCGGGCGGTGGCCGCGGCCGTCGAGACCGGCGCTTCGATCGCGGTGCTGTGCCTCGACCTCGACCGCTTCAAGGCCGTCAACGACCTGTTCGGCCACGCGGCGGGCGACGCGATGCTCGCCCGGGTCGCCCGCTGCGTGACGGGCCTGCTCGGCCCAGACCAGTGCATGGCGCGCCTCGGCGGGGACGAGTTCGCGATCCTCATGGACGGCCAGGCCGGGCCTGACGCGGCCGAGGATCTGGCGAAGACCATCATCGCCGCACTTGCGGCGCAGGCTTCGGACCGGACCGCCGACGCCATGGTCGGGGTCAGCATCGGCATCGCCCTGTGTCCGCAGGACGCCATGGAACGCCAGGACCTGATGGTCCACGCCGACACGGCGCTCTACCGCGCCAAGGCCGACGGCCGGGGCACCTACGGCGTCTTCGAGCCGGAGATGGGCATCGCCGTGCGCGAGCGGCACGGCGTGGAGCGCGACCTCGAATGCGCGCTCGCTCGCGACGAGTTCCACCTCGTCTAGCAGAAGCAGGTCGCCGCCGATGGCGGGGCGCTGCTCGGCTTCGAGGCCCTGCTGCGCTGGACCCACCCGGAGCGCGGCCGGGTGCCGCCCGACCTCTTCATCCCGGTGGCGGAGGAGCGCGGGACGATCTCGGCGATCGGGATGTGGGTGCTTCGCACCGCGTGCCGCGAGGCGGCGGGCTGGGAGGCGCCCCTGCGGGTGGCGGTGAACGTCTCCGCGGTCCAGGTGCACGATCCGGCCTTCGCCGCGCAGGTGCTCGCGGTGCTGCTCGAGACCGGACTACCGGCCGCGCGGCTCGAACTGGAGATCACCGAGACCGCGCTCATCCGCAACTTCGATCGCGCGGTGGCGACGCTGCGGCAGCTCAAGACGCTGGGCGTCGGGATCGCGATGGACGATTTCGGGACGGGCTACTCGTCGCTGGCGAACCTCAGGGCGTTCCCGTTCGACCGGATCAAGATCGACCAGTCGTTCGTGCGCAACGTCGACACGAACGCCCAGACCGCGGCGATCGTGCGCGCCGTCCTCGGCCTCGGCTCCGGCCTGGGCCTGCCGGTGGTGGCGGAGGGCGTCGAGACGCCCGAGGAGCTGGCGTTCCTCAAGGCCGCCGGCTGCGCCGAGGTGCAGGGCTACCTGTTCGGCCGACCCGCCCCCCTGAACCCGCACGAGACCGGCATCGTCCCCAAGGCGGACCCACGCCCGGATCAGGCGGCCGGGCCCCGCTGGGCCGCGGCCTGACGGATCGTCCGGCGGGACGCGCTATCGCAAGGCCGCGACCAGCACGCCGGCCGCGATCGCCCACAGGGCCAGCGTCTGCCACAACGCGGTGCGGCGCTCGGTGCGGGCGATGCGTTCCAGGCGGTGGGCGTCCCCCGTGCCCGCCTCGTCGGCGCGGACGAGCAGGCGCCGGAGCCGCAGGGCGAGCTCGGGCACGTCGGCGACGACGTCGGCGAGGGTGCGCGCGGCGTGAGCCGCCCCTTCGAGACGCCCGACCGGGCCGAGGTTGCGGGTGATCCAGCTGCGGACCACCGGCTCGGCGGAGGTCCACATGTCGAGCTTGGGATCGAGGCTGCGGGCGACGCCCTCGACCACGACCATGGTCTTCTGCAGCATCACCAGCTCGGTCCGGGTGCTCATGTCGAACAGGGCGGTGATGTCGAACAGAAGTGTCAGCACCTTCGCCATCGAGATCTCGTCGGCGCGGCGCTGGTGGATCGGCTCGCCGATGGCGCGGATCGCCTGCGCGAAGTCGTCGACCGAGTGGTGGGCCGGCACGTAGCCCGCCTCGAAATGCACCTGCGCGACGCGCGTGTAGTCGCGCATGATGAAGCCGAGCAGGATCTCGGCGAGGAACCGCCGCTCCTTGCGCCCGAGCCGGCCCATGATGCCGAAATCCACCGCCACGAGCTTGCCGGCGGCGTCCACGAACAGGTTCCCCTGGTGCATGTCGGCGTGGAAGAACCCGTCGCGGATCGCCTGGCGCAGGAAGCTCTGGATCACGGTCCGGCCGATCGCGTGCGGGTCGTGGCCGGCGGCCTGGAGCGCGGCGGCGCTGTGCAGGCGAGTGCCCTCGATCCACTCGCAGGTCAGCACGTCGCGGGCGATCAGCTCCCATTCGGGCAGCGGAACCCGGAAGTCTTCGTCCCCGGCCGTGTTCTGCGCCAGCTCGGAGGCGGCGGCGGCCTCGAGCCGGAAGTCCATCTCCATGGTCACGGAGCGGGCGAGGATCTCCACCACGTCGCGGGGTCGCAGGCGCTCGGCCTCGGGCGAAAGCACGTGGACGATGCGGGCGAGGAGGCGCATCACCTCGACGTCGCGCTGGAAGCGCTCGCGCACGCCCGGCCGCATGATCTTGACGGCGAGGTTGCGCTGGGTGCCGTTGGCATCCTGCACCACCGCCTTGTGGACCTGCGCGATCGAGGCCGCGGCCACCGGCTCGCCGAAGGCGACGAACAGGGTGGAGATCGGCCGGCCGAAGGCCGCCTCGACCACCTTGACGGCCACCGCCTGCGGGAACGGCGGCACCCGGTCCTGGAGCATCTCGAGGTCGCGCGCCGCCGCCATCCCGACGATGTCGGGGCGGGTGGCGAGGAACTGCCCGAACTTCACGTAGGACGGCCCGAGCCGGGTCAGCCCGGCCGAGAGCCGCGCAGCGCCGGAGCCGAGGCCCGGCCGCTCCAGCATCCGGACCAGCCGGAGGCCCAGGCGCGGGAGCGGCGGCAGCTCGGAGGCGTCGACGAGTGCCAGCGCGCCCTCGCGGGCCAGCACGAAGCCGACGCGGGCCCCGCGGGCGAGGTTGACGGCGGCGCCGATCATCGCGCCGTCCGGCGGCTCGGATCGGTCACGAGACCTTCCAGCCGGAATGGATCGCGACGATGCCGCCCGAGAGCGGCCGGTGGGTGACGTGGCGGAAGCCGGCCTGCTCGATCATCCCGGCAAACAGCCCGGGGGAGGGGAACTTACGGATCGATTCCACGAGGTAGCGGTAGGATTCCGCGTCGCCCGCGACCCGCGCGCCGAGGCGCGGAATGACGTGGAAGGAGTAGGCGTCGTAGATCTTGTCGAGCACCGGCAGGTCGACCTTGGAGAATTCCAGGCACAGGAAGCGGCCGCCGGGCTTCAGCACGCGGCGGGCTTCCTGCAGGGCCAGCTCGATCCGCGGCACGTTCCGGATGCCGAAGGCGATGGTGTAGGCGTCGAAGGTCGCGTCGGGCAGGGGCAGCGTCTCGGCGTTGCCGGTGACGAAGTCGATGCGGCCGTCGAAGCGCGCACCGGCGCGCTCGGCGCCGACCCGCAGCATCGCCTCGTTGATGTCGAGCACGGTGACCGAGGTCTGCGGGCCGCCGGCCTCGAGGACGCGGAAGGCCACGTCGCCGGTGCCGCCGGCCACGTCGAGATGGCGGAAGGGCCGCGTGCGCGAGGGGCGCAGCATCGCGATGGCCTGCGCCTTCCAGGCCCGGTGCAGGCCGCCGGACATCAGGTCGTTCATCAGGTCGTAGCGCTTGGCGACCGAGCGGAACACGTCGTCGACGCGCGCCTGCTTCTCGGCCAAAGCCACCCGCTCGAAGCCGAAATCGGTTTCCTGCGCGCCCGTCTTCCCGTCCGCCACCGTCATGAAGTCCTGCCCGTCTGCGCCCTCGCGCCTCATAGCGAAGCCGGACGCGATCCGCCATGCGTCGTAAGACGCGGAGCAGTGAACGGTCGCAGGGCGCGCTCCCAGAGGCCGGGCGCCCGGGATTGCGATGGCAGCGCCCCGGGCCGATATCCGGCTTTCGCGATCCGATGCGCCGAGGGACATCCACAGGACCATGCCGGAGCTTCCAGAAGTCGAGACGGTGCGGCGCGGCCTCGCGCCGGCGATGGTCGGGGCCACCTTCAGCCGCGTCACCCTGCGCCGGCCGAACCTACGCTTCCCGTTCCCCGATGACTTCTCCGCCCGCCTGGAGGGCCGCCGGGTCACCAGCCTCGCGCGGCGGGCGAAGTACCTCACCGCCGGACTCGACTCGGGCGAGACGCTGATCATGCACCTCGGCATGAGCGGGCGCTTCGACGTGGCGATGCCCGACGGCAGCAACACCTCGCCCGGCGACTTCTACCTCGACGGGGCGCTGGGTACGCCCAAGCACGACCACGTCGTGATGGCGATGGGGAACGGCGCCACCGTGACCTACAACGACGCCCGCCGCTTCGGCTTCATGGACCTTGTGCCCACCGACACGCTCGCCGCGTGCCGGCACTTCGCGGCAATGGGCATCGAGCCCCTGAGCGCCGAGCTGACCGGGGCGACCATCGCGCGCCTGTTCCGCTACAAGATCACGCCGCTGAAGGCCGCTCTCCTCGACCAGCGCCTGATCGCGGGCTTGGGCAACATCTATGTCTGTGAGGCTCTGCACCGGGCCGGCCTCCACCCCGAGGCCGCCGCGGGTACGCTCGCCAAGGCCGACGGCGGGCCGACGCCGAAGGCGCGGCTGCTGGCCAAGGTGATCGGCGAGGTGCTGACCGAGGCGGTCGCGGCGGGCGGCTCGACCCTTCGCGACTACGCTCACACCGACGGCACGTCGGGCGCCTTCCAGCAGGCGTTCCGGGTCTACGACCGCGTCGGCGGGGCCTGCCGCACCAAGGGCTGCGGCGGGACGGTCGGCCGGATCGTGCAATCCGGCCGCTCGACCTTCTTCTGCGCGACGTGCCAGCCGGCGTCGGCGCGGGCGATTCCGCGCTGACGGGGGCGACCCGCCTCGTCGCGGCCGGCCGGGTGCGGCGCGCAATGGCAATTTCGCCACAAACCGGCGTAGTTTCCGGTAGCTTGCGGCGATCCCTCGCGGTCGCCGCCCCGTCGCGCATGCGCGCCCGGCCGAACTCCCCGTCGCCGGCGCGAGCCCGAGCAGGATCCCGATGTTCTTCCGTCGACGCCAGACGCACGTGCCGCCGCAGCCGCTCGCCTACGACGAGCCGGCCCAGCCTCAGCGCCTTTCCCCCGCTCGCCCAACGAGGC
>NZ_VRUT01000094.1:0-19932 GCF_008039465.1 Methylobacterium sp. WL120
CAGCCGGAAAGCCGAAAAGGAGCCGCACCGTGAGTTGACCAGACCCACCCAATGATAAACATCAACCCCTGAACCTGGGTCACTTCTCAACGAAAACGCCGGGTCAACTCTCAGCGGAAATCAACAGATCATGACTGCCGCCTGCAACGGGAGTTTCAGCTTGAAGGTCGGAATGGCCTCGACCTCGGCCCTGACCTCGTCCGCTGTCAAACGTTGCCGTTTTTCGAGGATCACGGTCGTCCGTTGCTTGAACCAGCGCGAATAGCCCTTGGGATTGGATCGCTGCCAGTCGTCCGTGATGACGGTGTAACCGCGCGTCTCGTTGTCGGTGATGCTGACGGCCGTCTCCGCCCAATCGGTACTGAGGTGCGCCTCTAGCAGGCGACGACGCTGGCGTTCGCCGTTTGGAACAGCCGGCACAATATCCATGTGGAATTGGGCCCCATCCGCGTAGCTGAGGACCCAGCAGCGTCGACCCTCGACCAGGGGTTTTATCATCCCATTGGCGATGCGGTAGGCCTCGATCTCCCGACCAAGTCGGATTTTAAGGTCCTGCTGTGTGATCAACTCTCTATCGAGCGCCTTGAAGACGCAGATCGAGTCGACGTCGTAGTCCTCGTTCTCAGACGTGGGCTTGATTGCTGTGCCCAGCCGGAAAGACCCCTGCGCGTAGATTTGCGGATCGAACCGCCGGACGGTTGACGCGTCACGGTGCAGCCAATCGCCGAGCAAGCGATACCTGTCTCGGGCCTGCTCATAGCGACGTTGTGGGATTTCGAGTTCGGCGGCGAGATCTTCCAAGAAGGTTTCCGCCTCCTTGGTCAAGGCGATCGTTTCGGGAGTCATGTTCATTACGCGATCTCCTTTTCGATCTTGAGGCGTGAAACGGTTCGAAGGGCATGGCCGGCTCACGGCCAAGCTTTCACGGTTTGTTCTTTTAGGCTTTTTGGCCGGCCCTCTTATGGGCCGGCCATGATTTCGTTTCAAAAATCACTAGCCTGCGGAAGTCGAAGCTTAATCGAGGCGAACTTCGCCCTCCGTTTCACTACAAACAGGATCCTTATATTTTGAAGCCCCGACGTTGCGCTCCCGCAAATATTGCACTTTGAGCAGGAGCCATTCAGGACTAGCCAAAAGCACACTGCCTTAAGCAAACTTTCGGTACTTCAGCAACTCCAAAACCCGCGAAAAACACCAAACTCAAAGGCGGCCCACAATGAGGTTTGGTCTAACTAGCTGCAGCCGGTCGTGCCGCCGCAGGTGTCGCACTTCAGGCAGGTTCCGTTGCGGACCAGGGTGAAGTTCGCGCATTCCGGGCAGGCTTCGCCGACGTAGCCCTTCATCTTGGCTTCTGCCCGCCGGTCGGCGACGCTGCGCTCCGGCTTGGCGAAGGGCAGGGCCTCGATCGAGGTCTCCGCGTGGACGGACAGCTCGGTCTCCATCTTCAGCGCCGTCGCGCCGCGTAGGGCGTGGACCACGCCGCCGGCCGGGGCCGACTGGCCCGCGTTGCCGGAGCCGACCCCGACGGTCGCGCCGGACGGGCCGCCCTGGATCAGGGTCAGCCGGTCGGCCGAGCCGCGGAGCAGCCCGCGGGAGACGACGCTGGCGGCCGTCTGCTGCGGCTTGCCCGGCTCGCGGGTGGTGTCGCCCTCGCCGCCGCCGAGGATCGTGGAGCCGATCTCGGAGGGGTCGACGTGGGCGAGGTCCATGCGGGCGAGGTACGAGATCGCCAGCTCGCGGAAGACGTAGTCGAGGATCGAGGTCGCGTTCTTGATCGCGTCGTTGCCCTGCACGAAGCCCGCCGGCTCGAAGCGGGTGAAGGTGAACGCCTCGACGTACTCCTCCAACGGAACGCCGTACTGGAGGCCGAGGGAGATCGCGATGGCGAAGTTGTTCATCAAGCTTCGGAAGGCGGCGCCCTCCTTGTGCATGTCGATGAAGATCTCGCCGATGCGGCCGTCATCGTACTCCCCGGTGCGCAGGTAGACCTTGTGCCCGCCGACGACGGCCTTCTGGGTGTAGCCCTTGCGCCGGTGCGGCAGCTTCTCCCGCGAGCGGATGCGCTCGACCCGCTCGATCACCCGCTCGACGATCTTCTCGGCAAGCTGCGTGGCTTTCGCCGCGGCGGGCATCTGGACCAGCGCCTCGACCATGTCCTCCTCGTCGTCCTCGTCCTGGATCAAGGCCGAGTTCAGCGGCTGCGACAGCTTGGAGCCGTCGCGGTAGAGGGCGTTGGCCTTCAGCGCGAGGCGCCAGGACAGGGTGTAGGCCGCCTTGCAATCCTCGACCGTGGCGTCGTTGGGCATGTTGATGGTCTTGGAGATCGCCCCCGAGATGAAGGGCTGGGCGGCGGCCATCATGCGGATGTGGCTGTCGACCGAGAGGTAGCGCTTGCCGATCCGCCCGCACGGGTTGGCGCAGTCGAACACCGCGTAGTGCTCCTGCTTGAGGAAGGGAGCTCCCTCCAGGGTCATCGCCCCGCAGATGTGGGTGTTGGCGACCTCGACGTCCTTCTTCGAGAAGCCGAGGAACGGCAGCAGCTCGAAGGTCGGGTCGGAGAGCTTTTCCGCCGGCACCTTCAGGGTGCCCATGAGGAAGTCGTCGCCCAGCGTCCAGCGGTTGAACACGAACTTGATGTCGAAGGCCGACTTCAGGCCGGCTTCGATCGCCGCGATCTTGTCGTCCGAAAATCCCTTGGCGCGCAGGCTGCCGGGGTTGATCGCCGGCGCTTGGCCCATCGAGCCGTGGCCGACCGCGTAGGCCTCGATCTCGGCGATCTCGGATTCCCGGTAGCCCAAGGCCCGCAGCGCATCGGGAGCCGCCTGGTTGATGATTTTGAAGTAGCCACCGCCGGCGAGCTTCTTGAACTTCACCAGGGCGAAGTCGGGCTCGATGCCGGTGGTGTCGCAATCCATAACGAGACCGATCGTGCCCGTCGGTGCCAGCACCGTCGCCTGAGCGTTGCGGTAGCCGTGCTCCTCGCCGAGCCGCAGGGCGCGGTCCCAGGCGGCGCGGGCGTGGTCGCCGAGGTTGCCCTGCGGGATGTTGGCGTGGTCGAGGGGAACGGGCGAGATCGACAGGAACTCGTAGCCCTCGGCCTCGCCATGCGCCACGCGGCGGTGGTTGCGGATCACCTTCAGCATGGCGTCAGCGTTGTCCTCGTAGGCCGGAAAAGCCCCGAGCTCGGCGGCCATCTCGGCCGAGGTGGCGTAGGCCACGCCGGTCATGATCGCGGTGAGCGCGCCGGCGAGAGCCCGGCCCGCATCCGAATCGTAGGGCAGGCCCATGGTCATCAGCAGGCCGCCGATGTTGGCGTAGCCCAGCCCCAGCGTGCGGTACTTGTAGGAGAGCTCGGCGATCTCCTTCGACGGGAACTGCGCCATCGTCACCGAGATCTCGAGCACCACCGTCCAGAGGCGGTTGAGGTGCTCGAACGCCTCGACGTCGAACTGCTTGGTCTGCCGGTCGTACATCGTCAGCAGGTTGGCCGAGGCCAGGTTGCAGGCGGTGTCGTCGAGGAACATGTACTCGGAGCACGGGTTCGAGGCCCGGATCCGCCCGCCGGTCGGGCAGGTGTGCCAGTCGTTCATCGTGGTGTTGAAGTGCAGGCCCGGGTCGGCCGAGGCCCAGGCGGCCTCGCCGATCTTCTCCCAGAGGTGGCGGGCGCCGACCGACTTGGTCTTGTTCGAGTTGCGGTCGCGCAGCAGCCACTCCCCGTCGGCCTCGACCGCGCGCAGAAAGTCGTCGGTGAGGGAGACGGAGTTGTTGGAGTTCTGGCCGGCGACCGTGAGGTAGGCCTCCGAATCCCAGTCGGTGTCGTAGACGGGGAAGTCGATCTTGGTGAAGCCCTGGCGGGCGAACTGGACGACGCGCTTGGTGTAGGCGTCCGGCACCATCGCCTTGCGGGCGGCCTTGATCTCGCGCTTGAGCGCCGGGTTGCGCTCGGGATCGAAGCAGGCGTCGCCCTCGGCCTCGCACTGGGTGCAGGCCTTCATCACCGCGGTGAGGTGCTTGGAGACGACCTTGGAGCCGGTCACCAGGGCGGCGACCTTCTGCTCCTCCTTCACCTTCCAGTCGATGAACTGCTCGATGTCCGGATGGTCGATGTCGACGATGACCATCTTGGCCGCGCGCCGCGTGGTGCCGCCGGACTTGATCGCACCGGCCGCCCGGTCGCCGATCTTGAGGAACGACATCAGCCCCGACGACTTGCCGCCGCCGCCGAGCTTTTCGTTTTCTCCACGCAACAACGAGAAGTTCGAGCCGGTGCCGGAGCCGTATTTGAACAGGCGCGCCTCGCGGACCCACAGGTCCATGATGCCTCCCTCGTTGACGAGGTCGTCCTGGACCGACTGGATGAAGCAGGCATGCGGCTGCGGGTGCTCGTAGGCCGTCTCGGACTTCGTCAGCACGCCGGTCTTGTAGTCGACGTAGTAGTGGCCCTGGCTCGGGCCGTCGATACCGTAGGCCCAGTGCAGGCCGGTGTTGAACCATTGCGGCGAGTTCGGCGCGACCATCTGCTTGGCGAGCATGAAGCGCAGCTCGTCGAGGAACGCGGAGGCGTCCTCCTCGCTGGTGAAGTAGCCGCCTTTCCAGCCCCAATAGGTCCAGCAGCCGGCGAGACGATCGAACACCTGGGTCGCGGAGGTCTCGGAGCCGGTGCGCTCGGCCTCGGGGAGTTCGTTCAGCGCCGCCTCGTCGGGCACCGAGCGCCACAGGAAGGAGGGGACGTCGTTCTCCTCGACCTTCTTCAGGCGCGCCGGCACGCCGGCCTTGCGGAAGTACTTCTGCGCCAACACGTCGCTGGCGACCTGGGACCATGCCTCGGGCACCGAGATTCCGTCGAGGCGGAAGACCGTAGAGCCGTCCGGGTTGCGGATCTCCGACAGCGCCTTGCGGAAGGGGATCGCCGCATAGGGCGAGGAACCGGACGTGGTGTAACGACGCTCGAACCGCATGAGACGCACCTCTCCCGACGAGGCGCAGCTGCGCCCCGGGGTTGAATCCGGAGATCCGAAGGGCCGAATCCGGGCGCCTGGATGGACGCTGCCCGGACTGGCCGACGTTGGTAAGAAGGTGGCTGGACGCGCGCTGATCGAACGGATCGGTGCGCCCGAACCATGGCCCGGACATTAACGCCGGGCCGACCCTCACGTCAACAAGTGGTGTTCGGGCGGCCGGTTCCACGCTAGATGTTGTGGTCTTGCGGGTAAAACTGTGGATAAGTCCCAGAGCCCCGTAAGTGCTGTTTCTGCTGTGGGGATTTCGCGCGGAAAATTTTTGCGTCCACAGCGTCGGCGGACGGCCCGACGCGCCTTCGCGCCGCATGGCCGCACGGGCGTGACCGCCGGGCGACACCTCGGCCCCCGGCGACGGCGCCGCCGGGTTGCAGCCCTCGCTGCGGACTTGGATCTCGATCTGGTTCCGGACTTGGATCTGGACTTGCGGCCACCCGCTCCTCATAACCGCCCCGGCACACCGATCGCGGTCGCGTGTGCGACGAGGCTCGGAGACGGCGATGGCGCTCAAGGATACGCTTCTGCGCATCTTCACGTGGTGGAACGGGCAGACGATGTCGCTCGCGCTCTACACCGCGCGCAGCGGCAACTTCGTCGGCAGCGACGACCACGGCAACAAGTACTATCGCGCGCAAGGCGCCCTGATCGACCGCTCGGTCGGCTCGGAGCGGCGCTGGGTGGTCTACAACGGCTATGCCGACGCCTCGAAGGTCCCGCCCGGCTGGCGCGGCTGGCTCTGCCACAACGTCGAGCTGCCGCCGAGCGAGGAAGCCTACACCCCGCGCGAGTGGCAGAAGCCCCACGTCGAGAACATGACCGGCACGGCCGACGCCTACCGCCCAAAGGGTTCGCAGCTCTCCTGGGGCGCGCGGCCCGCCGCGACCGGCGACTACGTGCCGTGGAATCCAGGCGAGTAGCGCTCCGGTCCTCCTGCCGGCAGGTCACCGACCTGTGCTGACCCGGCTTCGGGATTGTAGGGCCTTTTCTGACGAGGGCACCGTCATTCCGGGGCGCCGTAGGCGAGCCCGGAATCCAGAGCCGCAGGTCGCTCTTCAGCATGCGCTGTCGGCGGATCTGGATTCTGGGCTCTGCTGCGCAGCACCGGAATGACGGGGGGCTGGAAACGGAGCCTGCAGGCCTCGTCCGTCCGACGTACGGCGGGATCACAAGCGCCACGCCCTTTTTCCACCACCGTTCCGGTGTTGAACGCCCGCCATCCGTCGGCTTTTCGCCGCGTCGTCCAATCGTCGGGAGGGGCGTGCCTTGAGCCGCATCACAGCACGCGCCGCACTCGGGCCCTTCGCTATCGCCTTCGTCGCCCTCTGCGCAGGCCCAGCCTCGGCCGACAAGATCAAGAACCCGACCGCGGTGTTCTCCGGCCTCGACAAGATCACCGGCCGCATCGTCTCGTTCGAGGTGGCGGTGGACGAGACCGTGCAGTTCGGCGCGCTGCAGCTCACCCCGCGGGTCTGCTACACGCGGCCGCCGACCGAGAGCGCCAAGACCACGGCCTTCCTCGAGGTCGACGAGGTGACGTTGGAGAACAAGTACCGCCGGATCTTCACCGGCTGGATGTTCGCCTCGAGTCCCGGCCTGCACGCGATCGAGCACCCGATCTACGACGTGTGGCTCGTGGATTGTAAGGGCGGCAGCGACATCATCGCCGAGGCGCGCGAGCAGGAGGATGTGCCGGCGATGGCCGCCAAGCCCGAGCGCAAGCGCGGCACGAAGGATGCGACCAAGACGGTGCAGCAGGTCAACTCGGCCGGTCAGGTCGACGTCGAGGCGCCACGCGGCGTCCCCGTGCAGCCGCGCCAGAAGCCCTCGCGGAAGTTCTTCCCCTCGAACGAAGGCCCGGCCGCAGCCCCGCCGCAGCCCCAGCAGCCGCAATCGCTGTTCGACGCGCTCTTCCGCTGATCGCGATCTCTTCTTCCTCCCCTTGTGCGGGAGGAAAACGCTTTCGCCTCAATCCCCTGCGCCACCCACCCCGAGCGCGGCGAGCGCCTGAGCGCCGCGCACGCTGCCGTCCGTCGGCCAGGCGTTCCAGTCGCCGGCATGGCCGAGCGCCTCGGCGAGGCGGCGTTTGTAGACGTGGCGCGGCAGCTCCTCGGCGCCGAACTGGGCGAGGTGCTCGGTGACGAACTGCGTGTCGGCGAGGCGGTATCCGCCGGCGCGAAGCCGGCCCATCAGGTGGACGAGGGCGACCTTCGAGGCGTCGCGGACCTCGTGGAACATGCTCTCGCCGAAGAAGACCGCGCCCATCGACACCCCGTAGAGCCCGCCGACGAGGCGGCGCGGCTCGCCGGCGTAGACCTCGACGGTGTGGGCGTGGCCGCGGTCGAACAGTGCGCCGTAGAGCTCGCGGATGCGGCCGTTGATCCAGGTGCGCTCGCTCTCGCGGCGCGGGGCGGCGCAGCCGGCGATCACGCCGTCGAAATCGGTGTCGCTGCGGACCTCGAACGCGTCCGAGCGCACCGTGCGGGCGAGCCGCTTCGACACCCGGAACCCGTCCAGCGGCAGCACGCCCCGCGCCCGCGGCTCGACCCAGTACAGCGTCGGGTCGTCGGCGTCCTCGGCCATCGGGAAGATGCCGGCGGCGTAGGCCTTGAGCAGGATCTCGGGCGTGATCTCCACGCGGGTGCCGTCGTGCATGGCGTCGATTCTGGCGTGCGCGCGCCCGGAACGCCAGGGGGCGGGCGCGCAAATCCGCGCCGCCGACGCCGCGGCGCGCGGATCGCAATCCTTCTGCGGTTCGATCCGTCCGCGCCACGACTGGTCTGCATCCGCGGATAACTTTGGAAGCACATCCCCGGCTTCGCAGCGTATCGTCAGGATTATCGAAAGGACGCGGCGGCGTACACGCCGCATGGAGGCCGGCATGACCGTGGCGATGCGCAAGTCACAGCTGAAGTCCCGGATGCCTGCCGGCCCGATCCACGCCTGTTGCCGCACCGACGGCATGGGGAAGGAGCGAGAGCAGGCAGGGAAGGACTTCGATCATGGGCTATCACGACGCAACGTTTGACCCGACCGGCGCCGGCCGCGCGTCCGGATACCGCGACGCCGCCGCGGCGGCCCGCCTGCGGCGCCGCGATTACGGCCGGGCCGCCTTCGCGACCGCCGTCGACGACGGTCTGATGCCCGACGAGGTCCGGGGCATCCTGGCCGGCCGCAGGATCGTCGACGCCTTCCCGGTGCGACGGGGCGAGAGCCCGCCGGCCTATGCCGGCCGCGCGGTGGCCGAGATGATGGTCGCCTACCTCGCGCATGAGGCGTTCTAAGCCGCCGGCCCGCTCGGCCCGAAGCGTGATCCCAATAAACTCCAATCCGTGAGACGGCCTGCGCGAAGGCGCAGGCGAGAGGTCTTGGCATGCCGAACGACAAGCCCCGCCGCTTCGCGACCCAGTTCGCGACCACGTGTGCGGTCTCGGCGCTCGGCGTCGCCTGCCTCGTCGGCGCGGTCTCGGCCGACACGCGGACCGCCGTGCGGATGGCGTTCGTCGGCGCCTCGACGGACCTCGCGCAGCGCTTCGCGCCGGAGGAGGCTGGGGCGCGGGTCGTCCTCGGGCCGGGCGGGGCAGACGTGCGGGTGGCCGGCGACCTGATGGACGGCGTCGCACTGCAGGTCGCGAACCTGCTCGCCGCGCATCCAAACGTTCGCCGCATCCATCTCACCAGCGGCGGCGGCCTCGTCGAGGAGGGGCTGGCGCTGGGCGCGCTGATCGCCGCGCACCAGCTCGACACCTACGTTCCCGACGAGTGCGCCTCGGCCTGCACCCTGGCCTTCGTCCGCGGTCGCGGGCGCTACCTCGGCGCGAGCGGACGGCTCGGCTTCCACGCCCCCTACGAAGCCGGTCTGTTCGGGCAGGCCTTCCCGATCGACGCGGCCCCTGAGCGGGCGGCCTATCGCGCGGCGGGGCTCGCTGCGGACTTCGCCGCCGAGGCGCTGGCGGTCGCCTCCGACGACATCTGGATGCCTGACGCCGACCGCCTGATCCGGGCCGGCGCCGTGACCGAGGTGGTGGAGACCGACCGCTTCCCCGACTCGACCCTGGACGACGACGACAGCCCGCTCGCGGCCCGCGCGCAGGTGCTGCGCAACCTGCCGATCCTCGCCCAAGCGGAGCCTGGCGCCATCGATCGGATCGCCGCCTGGTACCGCGACGGCTACCACGACGGCCGCTCGGAGGCGGATGCCCTCGGCGGGATGCGCGCCCACGCGAGCGCGCACCTGCGGGGCCTGTTCCGCCGGGCCGACGACGCCACGGTCCGCGCCCTCGGGCATGCAACCCTGACGGCGATGCGCGCGGCGCAGGCCTCCGACGACAGCACCTGCGAGGCGATGGCCGGCGGCGACCTGGTCGCGATCGAGGAGGCGTTGCGGCAGGCCCATCATCCGGTGCCGAGCCTGGCGGCGCTGGTGGCGCAGGCGTTGCGGCAAGCCACAGCCGCCAGGGAGCCGACGACCGCCGCGGATGCCGAAGCCGCGCGCCCGCGGCGACACGCCCGGCACCTGGCGGTCCGGTGCGGCGCCCGGATCGCGGCTTTACGGCAGGTGCTCGAAGGCACAGGCCCGGACGCCGCCGCCCTGCTGCGGGCACTGCTTCTCGACGACACGCCGCACGCGGTCGCCGCGGTCGCCGTGCCGTGAGTGCGGTTTGGGGGAGGCGTCTCCCTCCCCGCTGGCGGTCGTGTTCACGCGTCTCTGCGCACGGTCGCGGTTGGACTGTCCGAAGCACCGCTCGGCCCCCCGTGGGGGACGGTAATTGCAGGAGGCACCACACCGTTATTCCGGGGCGCCGCAGGCGAGCCCGGAATCCCTAGCCGCCGTTGGTGCAAAATCCGGCTCGACCTGCGTTTCTGGATCCCGGGCTCCGCTGCGCGGCCCCGGGATGACGCGGTGCTGCCAGTGTGTTTCCGAAGAGCAAATCGCCATCTGCGATCGCCCTGCCCAGGGGAGAGGGTAGGCTTGGGGGGGCGTGACCTACACCGAGGGGGCACGCCCCTCATCCTGTCCTTCTCCTCATGGGAGAAGGGACCCGCGCATCACTCTGCAGACGTCCGAAGGTGGAAAACGCGGAGCCCGCGGTGCCCGAGCCTAAAGGCCCGGGCATCGACTCACGCCGCCTCGAGCAGGCGCCGGGCGATGACCTGGGCCTGAATCTCGGCCGCGCCTTCGAAGATCGAGAGGATGCGGGCGTCGCACAGCACCCGGCTGACGGCGTATTCCAGGGCGAAGCCGTTGCCGCCGTGGATCTGCAGGGCGTTGTCGGCCGCCGCCCACGCGACGCGGGCGCCCAGCAGCTTCGCCATGCCGGCCTCGAGGTCGCAGCGCTTGCCCTCGTCCTTCTCGCGCGCCGAGAAGTAGGTGAGCTGGCGGGCGATGTTGATCTCCACCGCCATCATCGCGAGCTTGTCGGCCACCCGCGGGAAGCTGATCAGCGGCTTGCCGAATTGCACCCGGTCCTCGGCGTAGCGCAGGCCGAGGTCGAGGGCCGACTGGGCGACGCCGACGGCGCGGGCCGCGGTCTGGATGCGGGCCGATTCGAAGGTCTGCATCAGCTGGGCGAAGCCCTTGCCCTCGACCTCGCCGAGCAGGTTGGCGGCCGGCACCTCGAAGTTCTCGAAGGCGAGCTCGTACTCCTTCATGCCGCGGTAGCCGAGCACCTCGATCTCGCCGCCGGTTAGGCCCTCGACCGGGAACGGCTCCGCGTCGGTGCCGCGGGGCTTCTCGGCGATCAGCATCGAGAGGCCACGGTGGCCCTTCTCCTCGGGCTTCGTGCGGACCAGCACGGTCATGATGTCGGCGCGGACGGGGTGGGTGATCCAGGTCTTGTTGCCGGATATCTTCCAGGTCTCGCCGTCCTTCACCGCCTTGGTGCGCAAGGATGCGAGGTCCGAGCCGGTGTTCGGCTCGGTGAACACCGCGGTCGGCAGGATGTCGCCCGACGCGATCTTGGGCAGGAAGCGCTGCTTCTGCTCCTCGGTGCCGCCGCACAGGATCAGCTCTGCGGCGATCTCCGAGCGGGTGCCGAGAGAGCCGACGCCGATATAGGCGCGCGACAGCTCCTCGGAGACGACGCACATGGAGATCTTCGGCAGGCCCATGCCGCCGTACTCCTCCGGGATCGTCAGGCCGAAGACGCCGAGCTCGGCCATCTTGGCGACGATCTCCATCGGGATGTAGTCGTTCTTCAGGTGCCACTCGTGCGCCTGGGCCACCACCTCGGCCTTGCCGAAGCGGCGCATCTCGGAGCGGATCGCCTCCATGTCCTCGTCGAGGCCAGAATCGCCGACGGTGGCCGAGGCCGCGCCGTCGCGGATCTTCTGCACCAGGGCGGCGCGGTTCTCCGGGGTGTTGCCGTCGGCGATCAGCGCCTCGACGGCGTCGGTACGGAACTGCTGCACCTCGCGGGCGGTGAGACCGAGCGAGCCGACCGGGCGCACCATCTCGCCCTGGCTCATCGGGATGCCCGAGAACATCTGCTCGAGGTACTCGCCGGCGCCGATCTTCACGAGCAGCGTCTCGGTCTCGCCGAGGCGGCCGGCCTCGCGCAGGTTCGCGGCGTAGGTGCCGAGCTCGCGCACCGCCTCGCCGTAGGTGGCGATCCAGGCCAGCCCGTGGGCGGCGTGCTGCTCGGCCTCCAGCTTGGCGGCGTCGACCTTGCCGTCGGTGCCGAGCACGCGGGTGCGGACCCGGCGGGTCGCCTCGGCGACGAGACGTTTCGCGGATTCGCCGGCGGCCTTCGTGAGGGCGACGAGATCCTGCGGCTCGGGCTGGAAGGCGGGCGAAGCGGACATGGCTGGCACTTTCGTCTGAACGTTTCCGGTTGCCAGCAATATAGGCCCGATCGGCCGGGACGTAGCAAATTCTTCAGGCTCGGGACCGCAATTCGTCTTGAATTTTCTATGCAGCCGCGTGCAATTTTCCTCAACGCCGCAACTGGTTGGCGAAACAGTGGGCGCCGTCGCCGCGCCGTCGAGCTTAGCCCCGGTTGGCCACGGCGACGCCGACCGCGGCGACCGCCATGCCGGCGATCTGCAGCCCGGTCAGCGCCTCGCCGAACATCAGATAGGCCATCGCCGCCGAGACCGGCGGCACCAGGAACAGCAGCGCCGAGACGCCGGCCACCGCACCGCGGCGGATCAGGACGAGCAGGAGCAGGATCCCGGCGACGGAGCTCACCAGCACCGACCACGCCATCCCGAGCCAGACCGGCAGCAGCAGCGGCACGCCGAGGCCGTCGCCGGAGAGCAGCGCCAGCGGCACGGCGACCAAGCAGGCGCCGACGAACTGCAGCGTCGCCGTGGCGAGGAGGTCGGCGTCGGCGCCCGTGCGCTTCTGCCAGAGCGTGCCGAGCGTGATCGCGGCGACCGCGCCGGCACAGGCGGCGAGCGCCACGGGCGGGATGCCGGCGGGGTCGGCGGCGCCGATCTTCGGGGCGAGGACGAGGCCGGCTCCGAGGAAGCCGATCCCGATCCCGAACCAGCGGCGCCGGCTCACCGCCTCGCCGAGCACCGGCCCGGCCAGCATCGCCGTCGCCAGCGGCTGCAGGCTGCCGACGAGGGCGGCGATCCCCGCCGGAAGGCCGCGATGGATCGCCCAGAACACGCCGACGATGTAGCAGCCCTGCATCAGCACGCCCGCAACGATCGCGTTGCGCCACCCGGCGCCGGTCCGCGGCCAGCGGGCGCGCAGGGCCAGCGCGATGGCGGCGAGCACCAGGGCCACACCCATGACCCGCAACGCCACGAAGGGCAGCGGCTGGGCGTGGGGCGCGACGAACCGGGCCGCGATGAAGCCGGTCGCCCAGATCAGGACGAACAGGCCTGGGATCAGGACGTTTGCGAGGAGGGCTGGCATGATGCCGCGCAGGCAGCACGCGGCGCCCGCGGTGACAACCGAAAAAGCCGCCTCGCGCCCCCGACTGCGGGACAGGGGGCCACCTGCCGTTGCCCGAAGGCTTCACCCCGGCACCGAACGCCCCCGCCCGCCTCTCCACGCGTTGACGGAGGCGGGCGGGCGATCACGTATCCGGAAAACGCATCCTCCATCGGGTAGCATCGCCGCACGTGACAAACGCTTTGACGGAAGGATCGCCGCACATCCCTTTGCCGCGCACGCGGGGAGGGGGGATGCCGGCATGAAACCCCTCCGCACCGCCCTCGAGGTCGCGGGCATCGCCGCGCAGCGCTTCGTGTCCCATGACGGCTGGGCGATCGCGAGCCACATCGCCCTGTCGATCCTGACCTCACTGTTCCCGTTCCTGATCCTGCTTGCGGCGCTCGCGGGCCTGCTCGGCACCAAGTCCCTGGCGGACGAGGCCGGCGTACTGATCTTCGACGCCTGGCCCCGGGAGGTCGCCAAGCCGATCGTCGGCGAGGTGCACCGGGTGCTCACCGAGCAGCGCGGCGGGGTGCTGACGGTGGGCGCGGTGCTGGCGCTGTACTTCTCGTCCTCCGGCGTCGAGAGCCTGCGGGTGGGTCTGAACCGCGCCTACGGCCTGCGCGAGATGCGGCCGTGGTGGCTGACGCGCCTCGAATCGATCGGCTACGTCGTCTGCGGCGCCTTCGCGATGCTGGCCTTCGCGCTGCTGGTGGTGCTGGGGCCTCTGATCTGGCGCAACGTCGTCCTGGTCGCGCCGGGGCTGGAGCCCCTCGGCCTCACCGTGGCGATCGCGCGCATCGGCATCACGGCGCTGCTGCTGGCCATGGTGCTGATCATCGCCCACAAGTTCGTCGCCGCCGGCCGGCGCTCGTTCCTGGCGGTGCTGCCGGGCATCGGGGTGACGCTGCTGCTGTGGTTCTTCGCCGGCCTCGGCTTCGGATACTATCTCGACCGCTTCTCGACCGCCTACGCCTCCACCTACGGGGGCCTGGCCACCGCGATGGTGTTCCTGGTGTTCCTCTACTGGCTCGCGGCGATGTTCCTGTTCGGCGGCGAGATCAACGGCACGGTGATCGCGGCCCGTCGCGCCCGGCTCCGTGCCCGGATGCTGGCGCGCCAAGCGCACCCCTAGAGCCGAGACGCTTTGCCGGGAACCGAGTCCGATCCGGGCTGTTTGCCACGAGACTCCATGTGATCCGAAACCTCGTCCGGCCAGCCTCCCCGAAACGGGCGGCGGGCCGTTTTTCTTTGGGCGTCAGCCGATCAGGACCTGTCGCGGCGATGGTCCGCGCCACTCCCCTCCGACGCGAGCCTGCCGGATTCCCAGCGCTCGTCGAAGCGAACCGCACCCGCGCCGTCATCCCGGGGTTGCGCAGCAGAACCCGGGATCCAGAGCCGCCGACGGCGCAGACTGGAGCATGACCTCCGGTTCTGGATCCCGGGCTCGCCTTCGGGGCCCCGGGAGGACTGGGAGGATGCGGAAGCCGAAAACGAGAGGTGTCGGAATCACATGCCGTCTTGCAGAAGAGGAGTGGCCGGCAGTCCTCGGAACGTACGAAGCCGGACCTTTCGGCCCGGCCCCGCATCCGCGTAACGGTCCTCGTTCACGCCGCCAGCGCCAGCACCGCCTCTTCCTCGTCGGCCTCGGCCGCCATGAACTGCGCCCGGGCGAGTTCGGCGAAGCGGCCGTTCTGGGCCACCAAGCCGTCGAAGGTGCCGCTCTCGACGATGCGGCCCTCGTGGAAGACCAGGATGCGGTCGGCGTTGCGGATCGTCGCGAGGCGGTGGGCGATGACGAAGGTGGTGCGGCCCTCCATCACGGCTTCCAGCGCGCCCTGCAGGCGGCGTTCGGTGGCGGCGTCCAGCGCGCTCGTCGCCTCGTCGAGGATTAGGATCGGCGGGTTCTTCAGGATCGCCCGGGCGATCGAGAGCCGCTGGCGCTCGCCGCCCGAGAGCGAGCGACCGCGCTCGCCGATCACCGTGTCGAGGCCGTCGGGCTGGCGCGCCATGAAGGCGGAGGCCTGGGCGCGCTCCAGCGCGTCGAGCATCTCGGCGTCGGTGGCGTCCGGGCGGCCGACCTGGAGGTTCTCGCGGATCGAGCGGGCGAACAGCATCGGCTCCTGGAACACCACGCCGATGTTGTGGCGCAGCGACGAGACGCCGACGTCGCGGATGTCCATCCCGTCGATGCGGATCGCGCCGGCGCCAGGGTCGAAGCTGCGGTGGAGCAGGCCGAGCGTGGTCGACTTGCCCGAGCCGGTGGTGCCGACGAGCGCCACGGTCTCGCCGGCGCGCGCCGAGAACGACACCCCGTCGAGCGCCTTGCGGCGCCCGTCGTAGGAGAAGCCGACGGCGTCGAACTCGACCTCGCCCTCGAAGCGAGAGACTTGGACCGCGTGCGCGCGGTCGCGGACGGCCGGCACCGTATCGAAGATGGTGAAGAACTCGGCGATCTTCGGGGCCTGCTGGAACAGGCCGTTGACGAAGCCGACCACGTGGTCGAGGCGGGTCACCAGGGCGGTGGCGAGGCTCATGAAGGCCACGACCTCGCCGACGGTGGTCGAGCCGGCCTGGTAGAGCATGATGCCGGTGACGAACACCGCGGTCATGGTGATGGTGGCCGAGGCGCGGGTCGCGACGTTGGCCAGCGCCCACCAGGATAGGACCGGGATCTGCGCGGCGAGCAGGTTGCCGATGATGTCGCGCATCGCGTCCTTCTCGGCCTTGGCGCGGGTGAAGGACTGAATCACGGCGACGTTGCCGAGCGCGTCGGACGCGTGCGCAGCGAGGCCCGAATTGTAGAACTCGACCTCGCCCTGCAGGGTCTCGGTGCGGCGCATGACGAAGGTGGTCAGCGCGGTGAACACCAGCACCAGCACGAGCAGGATCGAGCCGAGCTGCCAGTTCACGAACAGCGTCATCGGCAGCAGCACGCCCAGCGAGACCAGGGCCGCGAAGTGGTCGCGGAAGAAGCCGAGCCACAGGGTCGACATGCCGTTGGTGCCCTCCAGCATCGCCTTCAGCACGCGGCCGGAATGGTTGGCCGAGTGGAAGGCGAGCGGCAGGTCGAGGACGTGCTCGAAGTAGTTCGCCATCGTCGAGAGGCGGTTGCGGTGGGCCAGCCGGTCGGCGTGGAGCGCGATGGCGACGCCCGCCGCGATGGTGAAGAAGCCGAACGCCACCCACGCGCCGATCAGCGGCAGCATGGTCTGCAGGCCGTTGCCGCCGCGCTTGAGGTGGGTGAGCCCGTCGATGATGCGGCCCATGATCAGCGGCTCGGCGAACGCCGCCACCGCCAGCGCCACGTTGGCGAAGCCGAGGCCGACGGCGAGCCGCTTGTCGTGGCCCAGAAGGCTCAGGACGCGCGCGTAGAGACGAAACAGCGACATGTCAGCTCCGAACCGACCTCTGCACGCCCCGTGTTGCCCGGGTCCCGCGCGCTTCTTCCCCGAACCGGTCCGCGGTTGCGGCCCGGCCTCCTCATTCCGTCGCGCCCCGTCCGATCGTGCGGGCGGTCAAGTGGGACGTCCCGAACTCCGGGCTCCCAAACGCTTGGCGCGATGGGGCTTATGCCAGGGGTTGGCTGAACGGCGCCTGACGGAGCCGCCGCGGGGGCGGGCCGTCTTTACGGTTCGTTCAGCAAGATTTCCTAACCCCGCGCCCGAGCGGTTCACAAGCGCGCGAACGGCGCATGCGGGCGAATTCTCGCGTCGGGCGTCATGTTCGGCAGCGCCCGCGCCGGCTCGGCCTGAGGCCACCTCCTCCAGCACCGTCATTCCGGGACCGCCGGCGGTGTCGGACCTGGTTTCGTCGTAGGCTCTGGATTCCGGGCTCCACTTCGCAGCCCCGGAATGACGACAGCCGGAACATCTTCACGCGCGGTGACTGACGGCGTGCGTCGAGACGATGCCCCTCCCGAAGCCGAGAGCCTGCTCGAGATCGGACGGTCAGCGTGCCGCGCCGACCTCGCGCAGGTAGCGCGCCGTCCCCGGGTTGAGGTTTTCGGCCGGCACCGCGCCGGAGAGGTTCCGGGGATCGCTGTCGCGGCCCTGCGGCAGGCGCCGGGCCAAGTCCGCGCCCGCCCGGTCGATTGCCGCCACCAGCCGGTGGGCCGCCTCCGGGTCGAGGCCGGGCCGCGCGAGGACGAGGCTCCACGATCCGACGGTGTCGATCGCCGCGTCCTGGCCGCGGAAGCTGCCGGCCGGCACGGTCATGCGGCGGAGCGATGGGCTGGCGGCGAGCGCCCGGTCGATCGCCTCCGGCGCCGGTCCGACGAAGCGGGCCCCGCCGGGCAGCGCCGCCACCGCCATGAAGCCCGGCCAGCCGATCCCGCCGCCCCAGAGCCCGGCCGCGCGCCCGTCGGCGACCAGGGCCGGGCCGTCGCCGGCATGGGCCAGCAGGATCGGGACGACGTCGCGCTCCGGGTCGAGGCCCGAGGCGGTGAGCACCGCGCGGCCCATCGCCGTCAGCCCGGAATTGCGTGTGCCGAGCGCCACCGGCTTGCCGGCGAGGTCCGCCAGCGTCCGCACGGGGCTCGCAGCAGCGACGACGAGCAGGCCGGGGGTGGCGTACATCGGCGCGACCACCGTGAGGCGCGGCGCGACTTTTGCCGCCAGCGCCGGGTAAGCAAATTCCCCCTGCACCAGGGCGAGGTCGACGGAGCCGGCGCGCAACAGCCCGACGTTCTCGGCCGAGCCGCCGGTGGCGCGGGTCTCGAGGGTGAGGTCCGGGTCGACCTCATGGATCGCGGAGGCGAGCGCCGCGCCGTAGGCGGGAAAGCCGCCGCCGGGGGTGGCGGTGCCGAGGACGAGGCGGAGCGGATCGGCCCGCACCGACTGCGCCAGCAGCGCGACTAGGCACAGGGTGAACATGGCGCGTGTCGGCGGCATCGCATCCTCCGGATCGGTCCTGCCGGCCGGCGGGGCGTTATTTTGCGGTCAGCAGCGCCCAGTAGACCTTGTACTTCGAGCCGGGCGCGTAGGCGGTGGCGATCCCCATCCGCGCGGCCTTCGGATCGAGCATCACCGCGTTGTGGGGCGGGCTGTCGCGCCAGCCGGAGAAGGCCTCTGCGAGGGTGTGGTAGCCGGCCGACAGGTTGGCGTTGGCCGAGGCGAAGCCGAGGCGCTCCACCGCGCCCTTCACGGTCTGCGCCTTGCTCGGCCTGTCTGCGAGCGCCATCGACGCGGCCTCGGCCTCGGCGAGCTTCTGTAATTGCGGATCGAGGGTGAGGGCCGCCTCGCCGCGGCCGCGGCGATAGGCCGAGATCATGTCACGGGCGGCTTCCGTGTCGACGTGGGCGGCGTCGTTTGACAGCGGCAGGTAGAGGCTCGGCAGCGCCGAGGTCGTCTGCGTGTCGGCAGCGCATCCGGCGAGCAACGCCGTGCCGGCCAACACCAGGACGCCCGCACCGTATTGTCCGATCCTGCCCACGTGTCCGACCCGCCGCTCGCCATCAGCCCGCGCCGGGCCGCCCGCGCGATTATATAGGGTGTCCGCCGGCACCGTGCAGCGGCGACGGTCATCAGGATTGACGATCCGTTCACCGGCTTGCGCTTAGGCTGTGCCGAATCGAACCGTGGATGCCGGGACGTTCCCTGTGCTCGCTCCGGTCCGCCGAGAGGATCGCGTGGCAATCTCCGAAGCGAACCCGTGGTGCGGCTCCCGCAAGGCGGCGTCGCCTACCGCATGACCGGGCTGCCCACCCATGCCGCTGCTGCGGCCTCGGCGACCCTCCGGTCCGCCGAGGCGCAGCTGCGCCTGATCCGCCGGGACGCCGAGCGGCTGGCCGAGCGCCAGCGCAGCTTCGATCAGGCCGCTGCCGCGGCCGGGATCGGCCTGTGGGAATGCCGGCTGCACGACGAGGCCCTCGACTGGTCGTCCGGCGTCTACGACCTGTTCGGGATTCCGCGCGGGACGGCCCTGTCGCGGGGGCGCACCCTCGAGCACTATCCGGCCGCCTCGCGCCGCGCCCTCGAGGCGGCCCGCACGCGGGCGATCGCCGAGCGGACCGGCTTCCGCCTCGACGCCGAGATCCGGACCGCCGCCGGGCAGCTCCGCTGGATTCGCCTGACCGCTACGGTGGAGGCGCGCGCGGGCGTCGCGGTTCGGCTGTTCGGGATCAAGCAGGACGTCACCGAGGAGAGGCTGGCCGCCGAGGCGGCGCGCCGGCGCGCCGAGGTCGACGGGATGACGGGGCTGGCCAACCGGATGTGCTTCGAGGACCGCCTTGCGGCCCTGTGCCGTGCCGGCGCGGGGCTGCTGGTGCTGGTCGATCTCGACGGCTTCAAAGCGGTCAACGACGGCTTCGGCCACGCGGCAGGCGATGCCTGCCTGCGGGAGGCGGCCCGCCGCCTGGCCGGGCTCTGCCGCCGGGCCGACCTCGTGGCGCGGATCGGCGGCGACGAGTTCGCGATCCTGCTCGGCGGCGATTGCGCGGCCGACGCCGCCGAAGCCCTCGCGGCGCGGATCGTCGGCGCGGTCGGCCGGCCGATGCAGGTCGGCGGCGTCACGATCCGGGTCGGCGCCTCGGTGGGCATCGCGGCCCTGGTAGGGGGCGGCCCGGCGGATGCCTTCGCCCGCGCCGACGCGGCGCTCTACGCCGCCAAGCGCGCCGGCCGGAACACGTTCCGCACCCATGGCGCCCCGATCCGCCTCGCGTGATCGCCCAGCCTCGCGCGGCCGCCCCCGAGGATACGACGACGCCTACGCGTCCCGCGGGTGCGCCGCCATCGCCGCCGCCGCCGCCTTCAGGCCCCAGGCCAGGAGGCCCTTGGCCTCCGCTTCGGTGCGCGCCTCGGTGTAGCAGCGCAGCTCCGGCGCGTTGCCCGAGGCGCGGAAGTGGATCGTGCGGCCGCCGTCGAGCGCGATCCGGACCCCGTCCTGCGCGTCGACGGCCTCCGGGGTGCCGACCGGCTGCAGGAACGTGTGCCGGAACCCGGCGTCGCCGAGGCTGTGCAGGAGCGCGCCGCTGCGCTCGGGCGGCGTCTCGGGCAGGCGGTCGCTCGCCATCGCGCCGACGTCGAGCGC